>NZ_JAHGAH010000595.1:0-991 GCF_030248475.1 Vibrio sp. D173a | reverse complement strand
CTTCGTCTTTCAGTTGCCTTGTCATCGCCGCACCAGCATCGGTACTTTGTAAAGAAGCAATCAGTGCTAAGCCTGAGTTGCCCGGAATACCCATCAACGGGCGTAATAAAGGTGTCAGTAGTTTTCGAGCTGCATCCAGAGCACCATAGTGTTCTAGTACGTTGATCATACCTAACGCGAACATCACGGTAGGAATCAAGCCTTTACCTCGTAGAGAAGTGGTGGCAGCCTGAACGCCATCAGCTGTCTCACTGACGTCGTATGCTACCTTACCAAAGGAGCCATTAAGGGTCGTAAAGTCAAAAACGCCATACCATTCGTTTGACTTCAGTAAACCGGAAAAGAAAACAATCGCGAACGCGAGTGCTATGTAACAACCAATCGTCACTTTACGATCGGTTTGAACTGGATTAGTCATAATCGCCTCTATACATATTGTTTATGTGGAACAGAACACGTATAGATAGTGCAAAGTTATGCAGTAGCAGGTTATGACCAAAATCAATTAGATAATAATATTATTTATCACTACCGATATAAAATATAGAACTGTGATATCAGCAAAAGTATAGAAATTATTGCTAATAATGACTTAATATTTAGAGCGCAAAACCAATCAAAATATAAGCCACCACATTCAACAACTACTCATTACAATTATCATTTACCTACATTTTATAACACTACGTTCTCATTATCTCTGAAAGTGATGTGAGAGATCTCTTACACAAAATTTCTTCGAATTTATATTTCTCATTAAATACATAGACTTAGTTTGTGATTTTAGTTCCAAACTCATCAGTACAGCATACTGATACTAGGGTAAATCCATACTAACTCCCCCTGAGCTTGAATAGAAAAGATCTGAGCTGATTGTGAAATTTCAGCCCTAGGGATCGCAACAAAAGTAATCACCCCAGACACGCGGTGTAGGATGGAAGCTATTGCTGTGATAGGAATTTTACTTTACCTATTAAACATTTCCCTCTCT
>NZ_JAHGAH010000594.1:0-770 GCF_030248475.1 Vibrio sp. D173a | reverse complement strand
TTTATCAAAAGCCGAGCTTCTGATTCTTCAGGGGGGCGATTAACGGGCAGCGATATCCATGCCTACATCGTCAGAGAGTTTGATAAACATTATCACCCTGACTCTATCTATTACTTGCTTAATCACATGGGCTTTTCTTGGATAACTTCACGCTCTAAACACCCTTCTCAATCTCAGCAAGTTCAAGACGATTTTAAAAAAATTCAAAATAGAAACGATCCTTAAGATCCCGGGGCATATGGGTTTGGAATCAGTGGATGTCTGGTTTCAAGATGAGGCTCGATTTGGGCAGCAAAATACGACGACTCGTCTCTGGGCAGAAAGAGGCACAAGGCCTAGAGCAGTAAAACAGCAGCAATTTGAGTATGCGTATTTGTTTGGTTCAGTCTGTCCTTCAAAAGGCATCGGAGAAGCTATGGTTGTCCCTTGGGTAAACAAAAACATCATGATTGACCATCTTGCTCAAATATCAGAAGCAACAGAAAAAGGTCGTCATGCGGTTGTGATCATGGATGGTGCAGGTTGGCATACCAGTGACATTGCTGAGCAATTTTCGAATGTGAGTATCGTTAAACTGCCTCCCTATTCACCCGAACTAAACCCAATTGAACAAGTATGGAGTTGGCTACGGCAACACTATCTAGCAAACCAGAGTTTTACGAACTACGACGACATTGTTGAGAAAGTATGTGGTGCATGGAATTGCTTTCTAGAAAGTACAGAAAGAGTGAAACGAATGTGTACAAGAGAGTGGATTGAGCTGATCAGTT
>NZ_JAHGAH010000593.1:0-680 GCF_030248475.1 Vibrio sp. D173a | reverse complement strand
GTTTCCTTCCATTTATTTCAGCGACAAGATCCTCTGGAAAGTTCTTTTGTTTTAACTTATCAACGAAATAGTGTCTAATCGAATAGAAGGTCAACTTTTCATTATCAAAAATAGACCTGTTAATTTCAGAGTAATGTTCAGACACTTTCCGTGAAAATTTATTTTTCTCACAGTAAATTAGACTCTCAAATAACATGTCTTTTTTATTTTTTACAAAATCCAAGAACCCCAATCTAACCATTGAGTTAGTAATAGGTAAATGCCTAATTGAGTATTCATTCTTAACACTCTGAAGGGGTAATCTATCTGTGATCAGTAGGCAATTAACTCCCTCTACCTTTACAACATCGTTTTTATGAAGTTGAGCTATTTCGTTCTGCCTCATCCCTAGCTCAATAGCAATTATTAATATCCAACCAAGATCATTAATATCACTCCAATTAGGAATGCTCACATTTATTAGTTTATTTAATTGCTCTTCTGAATAAGCTTCCCTCTGTTTGTTATCTTTAACTCCATTTTTCTTTGCTTTTAGTTTAGAAAAACAATTTCGATTCAATAAACCTAGAGAAACACACCAGTCAAAAAAAGACTTCACAGCTCCAAGGTACTTTTCCACTGTTGCTTCAGATACAACGTCTAAGCCTAAAGACTTAGACTTTTTAATTAGTTCTTCACCA
>NZ_JAHGAH010000592.1:0-1241 GCF_030248475.1 Vibrio sp. D173a | reverse complement strand
GACGGTGAACCGATGTGTTTGTTTAACACACCATTAAGACCACAAAAGCTGATGCCCTTTGAAGATCCAAGCCAAACCCCATGCTTATCACTGACTAAGCAAACCGGGCTGATGTTATCCTCTACTAGATCGACATCTTCAATGTAGTTACTGCCATTGGCTATTCGATATACGCCGTAACTGCCGGCGAACCAATGTGAACCATCGCTAGAGTGGGCAATATCGACAACTTTGCCAAACCTTAAACTGCTTCTCTTAAAGCTAATTTTTCCATCAACGAGTGAGTAAAAACCATGGTCTGTCCCAATAAAAACCTCGCCCTGATTGTCTACCGATAAATCGGTGATCTTTGCAGGTAAGTACTTGCTAACCAACCACTCCATACCATAGGCAGTCGCTTTATTGGTCGTTAAGTCCAGCGCATAAAGATTCTGTTCAGACGTCAGCCAAAGCACGCCTTGTTTGTCAAGAGCGAGCGTATCGACCTGTCGTTGGCGTAAGCTCCGTGGCAGGTTTAGGGAAACGAGTTGCTGGCTGTGTTGGTCAATCGCTATTAAGCCCGTTGGCGTCGCTAAATAGATAAGACCTTGATAAGCCACAATATCGTCAGCTGGTTCGGAATAGATACGTTTCGGCTGACTATCTTTGTCGGTATCCGTAACATAGACGCCTTCCGAGGTCGCAATCCAAAACTTAGATTCACTGGTCGCTAATATTTTGTTGACCGAGAATCGTACCGAGTGCATTCCCAGGCCCGAAATGGACGTTCGTTGAAAGGTGCTACTGTATAAAGAGAAATAACGAATGCCATTATTAGTCGCGATCCACATCCCCCCTGAAGAGTCATTAACCAGCGAATAAATCTTCTCGCCAGGTAATGCAAAGTCTTGGTTATCAGAACGCTGAAACTGTGTCACTTTTCCCGTGATAAAGTTGTAACTCATGAGTCCGTGTTCAGTACCAACCCAATATTGACCAGAGGTCTCAGCGAGCGACAACACATGTGAACCCGGAATTTGTTTTACCGCTTCTGGGGAAGAGAGGTTTATGATCACTAACCCATTACGTGTCCCGACAAGTAACTCACGTCTAGCATCAGAAAAGTACACCTCTTCGATATAGTGCTTACCCGAAGCTGTGATGTGTTCAAACTCTCGATCTTGAGAGCGATAACCCCCTGCTGATGTGGCCAGTACCCATTTAGAAAGCACTCGCTCGGCATCATTAATTCGAATGTCGCT
>NZ_JAHGAH010000591.1:0-1019 GCF_030248475.1 Vibrio sp. D173a | reverse complement strand
ACTGAATTTCTTACCCTCTTCTGTTGGATAACAAGCGTGGCATAGACCTTCAACGATGAACTAAAAGGGGTCGGGAATTTCTCCTTGATTCGTGAGAATGTGCCGTGTTGGTAACTCGAGCGGTTTTGCAATCTCAAGAAGAGATTCTATCTGGGATGGGGTAAAGCCAAAGCTTTCTAGTTGTTCTGTTAGTGCGTGGTGCATGGTCACTACCTAAGCCATTTCAATGCGAAGATAATCGCACTTTCTATGGCTTAGGTATAGGGTAAGGTGATGTCGAGTTACTGAAGTTGGGCGGAGTTATGGCGTTCCAAATACGTTTGAGCTTGTTCTCTACCCATGTATTTAGCTAGGGTTTTCAGTGGTACCTTTTTAAGGTTAACGACAATCAGGCCATCTAGGGCGTCATTAAACGATGGGTCGACGTTGAAGCAGACTAACTTGCCGTTCATCCCGAGATATTGACGCAATAGTACCGGTAGCCCTTTTCCTTGTTCCATGCGTGCCAACACCTTTGAAAGTAGAGGCACACTCGCCAGTGATGACAATAGGTGATTCTGCCAAAACACATGACTATTGGTATTAAGAGGGGAAGAAGGAGAAACGAGATTCGCCTTTTCCTCATCATAGTGGTGAATTGATAAGGTAGTCGCGATTAACAGGCGCGCATTGTGGCTGTAGTCATTACTGATACTGACCGGGCCGAATAGATGGGTGTATTGAGGGTGTTGGGAGACAAAGGTTGCAATACCTTTCCACAGCAGTAGCAGTGAGTTTAAGCTCTTTTGATAGGGCTTGCTCACCACTGAGCGGCCAAGCTCTATGCTGTTGTCTAAGGTATCGATGAACTCTTGGTTGTAGTTAAACAAGCTGCGGGAATAGAGTTGCTCTAACCCGTGCTCGGCGATTAACTTGTCGACCATACCCAATCGATAAGCCCCAACTAATTCAGCCTTGGTTTTATTCCACACAAACAGCTGATGGTAATAAAGGTCATACTCATCCAAATCACAGGCAAG
>NZ_JAHGAH010000590.1:0-963 GCF_030248475.1 Vibrio sp. D173a | reverse complement strand
CACATGAGATCGTAGTAACTAGAAAGATCGGTATAGAGTGCATTGGTGCGCATGTTGGCCTTTAGCAATGTGCTTAGAAATGGAGTGGTGGCGCATCGTAAGGGACTCATTTTGCAAAGAGAAACAAAAAGTGTTTGTCGTCACGACCACTGATTTTTTCGTGAGTGGCGTTTGGCTGGATATCGTTTTATGTAGAGGTATATGGGTATGTGCCGATAGGCCTTCTCTATAAAGGCATATTTTTGATCTTGAACTGTAAATGAAGCTTCAGTTATTCTGAATGACTTACTTAAGCAAATAAACTGCGCTATATCAACACGATAAAGGAATGAGACTCATGGAAATCAGGAAAGATGACTTGTCAGGTGGAGATGTCATCGCTTTGCTTGAAGAGCATTTAGCGGACATGTATGCCACATCACCAGCGGAAAGTGTTCACGCACTTGATGTAAGCGCATTAAAAGCAGCAGACATTACGTTCTTTAGTGCTTGGAAGGCTGATGTACTGCTCGGCTGCGTTGCGATTAAGGAGCTAGAACCACAACACGCAGAGCTTAAATCGATGCGCACGTCGCGTGACGCAAGAAAGGGTGGGGTAGCAAGTCAACTGTTGCAGCATGTTCTTGATGTTTCTTCAGAGCGTCGTTATCAAACACTCAGCCTAGAAACGGGCAGTGAAGAGTATTTTAAACCAGCCCGAAACCTCTATGAAAAGTTTGGCTTTCGTTATTGTGAGCCATTCGCAGATTACAAGCTCGATCCACACAGCCAATTTATGACCATTGATATCTAGATAGCATGGCAACGTATTTATCCGGCTTTTCTCTTGGCCTATCGTTGATTCTGGCTATCGGTTCGCAAAATGCCTTTGTATTGAAGCCGGGTTTGAAAAAACAACATGTGTTTATCGTCTGTTAGTGTGCGCTGTCTCTGATGCACTTCTTATCAGTTTTGGCGTGACGG
>NZ_JAHGAH010000059.1:0-38620 GCF_030248475.1 Vibrio sp. D173a | reverse complement strand
ATTGGGGTCCACTTCTCAATCCCAGTTCGTTTGGTTCTCCATATCCATTACTTGGTTCTAAAAATTCCATCTATATTTCAGTAATTTCTTTTCTTGTCGACGTTATTATGCTCGAGAAATTCAAGAAGCAGGGATTATACGCATAATTGAATAACGGTCGATGCCCAATGGGTATCGTTAAGGAAAAACTTTTTTATCAAGATTGATTAATTTTCTATCGATCGACGGCGGTGATCGACACGATCGATTATCTTGATTAAAAAGATTGATCTAGACGGAAAATATTTTCGCGCAAACTTGTTCAATGGGTAACCAAACAATCAGCATTGCCAATAAAAAGACTAAGACGGAAATAAAAGAGACGGTCAGAGAAACCGTCTTTTAGTTAGCTTTTGATAGAGGTCAGTCTTTAGGTTGTTCTAACTCTTTTTTAGGCGGGTCGGTATTCTCTAATTCTGCTGCCACATCTTGAGTTTCGGCGTCTACCCACTTCATAAATACCTGATAACCTGCCGCTAAGAATGCAGCACCGATAAACATGCCCAAAATAACGCCAGACACCAGCCCCGAAACTAAGAGCGATTTTTCTGCTCCGCATCCGCGATTGTTTTAGATATCAACAACTCAAAGTGCTCTAACTGGCCAGCGGGTATCAACTGGTTTTGAATTTCGCGTCGCTTATCTGAATCAAACAGACGCTCTGCTAGCCAACCAATGAGATACATGAGCGATAAGCAACCACCTGCTGTTGCAATATTGCCTTCTACAACGAGAGGAACATCTTGAACATCCCCTCCCATGCTTTCCAATGCTGGTTTCGCATCTGGGTTTGTTGTGAGCTGTTTACCATCAAGTAAACCCAATTCATGCAAGATAAAAGAGCCAGCGCAAATCGAGCCAATCAGTTGTTTTTCAGGGGCAAGCTTCATTGCCGACATAAACTCTCTATCTTGGAGTGCAGCTGGGATCCCTTTCTTACCGCTTGATATTAGTACCACGTCTTGTGCTGCAACTTCAGAGATATGACCATCCGTTTTTACCGCCATACCTAGGTGAGAAATATGTTCTGGCTTGGTTCCTAACACTTTGACGGTCCAACTGTCTTGGGTTCTTCCCAACAGGTCATACATCAAGAAAAAGTCTACGTCAGTGAAATCATCAAACAATACAATGCCAACGGTATACATAAGCCAACTAACCTAACCAATTATTAAACAGTGCGACGAGTGTAACGACAAACCAAGCAAGTCGCGAATTGTTCATTAGAAATAAGATCACACATTCGTACATGCTTAATAAGCCGTTGCTAATTAGCGTATTTTTGACACTTAACACAGACTTAACATCAGTTGTATTGATATCCACTTATGATAATTGGGCGCTCTATCACATCGAAAAAATCATTGAAATCAATCGATTTAATTCCTTATTAACTTTTATAAATCCGAACTACTATCATGGAAAACCATCGCTCAACATCAATAAGGTTAACAATAATGAAAAAGGCTTTCTCTACTCTAAACATCGTAGTCGCACTGTTTTCTAGTGCCGCATCCGCTGCAGACAACTACACTCTTGATTCCGATCTCTCTTCCCTAAGCTTCGCAACAATCAAAAAGCAGTATATTGTCGAGCCAGCAACCATTGATGCCCTATCCGGCACACTTAACAGTGATGGGCAATTTGACGTCGCTATCGACCTAAACAGCATCAATACAGGTATTCCAATCCGAAACACACGCCTGAATGAGATCTTCTTTGAATCTGCAAAACACGCACCAGTAAAAGTGGCAGGCAAAGTGGATTGGGCCGCTCTGGGTGAAGGCTCACACAAGGTAAAAGTACCGGCTGAAGTGACGTTGTTTGGTAAGACGAAATCCGTAGAATTCCCTGTTGTGGTTCTCAATGCAGGTAATACGGTAATGGTAAGTTCAAGTGCACCTGTCATCATCGGTGCTAGTGATTTTGGTATCCCAACGGAAACTTGACCAACTTGGCGGCAACGGTTGGTGGAATTAAGATTTCGGATAGAGTTCCACTTACTCTGAACCTAACCTTTAAAAAGTAGTTTAGTAGCCCAAAAGCGGCTTGCTACCTGGAAACAAAGGCTTGGATAGGCTCACCAAGCCTTTTTTATGCGCTATCAAACAAACCTTTCTTTAAGGTTTATGACCGACTTAGCTTGGACAAGTTAAACGCCATGCTTTTTAATACATCATTCTTATTCACGAAATGATGTTTCAGAGCGGCCAGCGCGTGTAGCAAAACCAAGCTTGCCAGAGTCGCGCAACCAAAACGATGAACCATAAAAAAGAACGCATTCACTTCAGCATTTGAAATTGGGTTTGGAATAGTAAACAGCCAAAAGAATGGGTACTCGTGCTTAAGCATTAAAAAACCGCTAACAAACACAACGAACATCACTAGATAGAGAGTGCCATGTGCAAGTTTGGCCATGCTTTTCTGAGTGTTTGGAATTGTGTCTGGTAGCTCTTGTGTCTCACGAAAAAATGACCACCCCCACCTCACAATCAATAGTACCGAAGCGATCGTTGCAAACGACATATTAAGCGTCGATAAAACGTGGAACAGTTGCGGCATATCCATAACGAATAACATGCCGTAGCCTGCAGTCGTTGCATAGATAATAATCACTGCCATAATCCAGTGTAGCCATTTGCTGAACGCGTCGTATTGTTGAGTGGATGTATTTTGGACGTGCGGAATCGCTTTCTGGTTCTGACCAGAATCTAATTTCGACATATTGTCACCACTGACTTTTATTTGAGATTGGCATGGGAATACGGCGAGCAAGAGCGTTCCCATGATGAAGATTGAAGAATTAACGGAAGGCATAAGCGCCTTCCGTCGTTCAAGTAGATTACAAGATGAGGTGAGTACTACTTGCTTACGCCGATCATGTCGTTAAAGTAGTCCACTTGCTCTGCCATGCTCAAACCTTGGTTGTTTGAACCCAACGTCCACATAAAGAAGCCACCATAACCGTTATCTTTCTGCCATTCAGCACGGTCTAGGTTGTTCTGGCGTGTTTCGACAAAGTTACCACCTGGTGCCCACTGACTGTTGATCGTATTACCTAAAACAATCTTCGACTTGTCTCCAATGTATTCAGCATAGTTTGCCATCGCCACTTCGTATAGGAAGTTTCGACCCGCGTCGTATGTCATCACGTTGAAGAAATCAAAGTCGTTCTTGGTCGCTTTCAACAAATCAATCACTTCACCGTGGTGAGATGAGCGGCCAGACTCTTCAATGTAAGAACAGTTTTCAAATACGCTCGCGTCCATACATTCAACTGGATCCGCGCCTACGTGGTAAGTCGTCAGAGACAGAACCTTCGTATTACCCACTTTCTCACGGATCAGTTTGATCAAAGCCGTCAAGTCCTGATTCTCTTTGTCCGTGATTCGTGCCGCTTTCTCGAAGTCGAAATCTAAACCATCAATGTGCACGTAACCCGCTAATTGGTACTTGCTGTAGTCACAGCTACCGTCTGAATTTGTTGCAAGACACTCGCCTTCCATCTCTTCAGGTTTTAGGTTCTTTTTGTACACAGGGAATGGTGTATGCACCAAATCAACCAAACCTGTCGCAACCGATTCACGGCTTTCAGGCGTACTGATAGCCGACCAAATGCTTTCGTAAGTTTGACCACCAAACGCGACCATCATAATGACATTTTCATTGTCATGCTTGAGCGTTGACCATGCTAGGTACTGTGTTGGCATCCAGTCCGGGTTGTAATACGGTGGCGTAAGCATGCCATCAGAGATCGTGATGTTACCGCTTGCGTCCCACTTACCAAATGACAATAAGTAACCATCACCTTCTGAGTTGAATAACTCTTCGTAGTCATTCAAACCCCAAGACGTTAGGTAACTGATAGAGCGGTCAGGGTTATCGACTAAACCGCCACCACCTGTGCTCTCTTTCACCGTAATGTTAGACGTTGCAGAGGTTTGCTCTTGGTTGGCCGTATTCACCGCTTTTGCTGTGATAGCGTATGTACCCTTCTGAGCACCTAGCCATTCATATTCATAAGGTGCTTCAGTGTCTTTAAACAGCTCGCTGCCATTCGCGATGAAGCTAACCGAGGAAATATCACCTTCGTAGCTCTTCGCGTCTGCTTTGATCGAAATCGCACGACCTTCGAAGTAGCTTGAACCATCGACAGGAGATGCTAGAGAAACAACCAAGTCTTTATCGGTAATCGCTAAAGAAATTGGCGCCGCCTCTGCACTCGCCCCTTGATCATCGTAAGCAACAACCGTCAATGTGTATTGGCCTTCGACTTGGGCAGGCACCGTGATGGTGTAAGTATCTCCTTGTGAAGGCGTGTTTGATGTCGCAACCACTTGACCATTCAATTGAACATCAACGCGGGCAACTTCAGTGTCATCCGTAGCATCGACAACCACGTCGAATGCTTGGTTAGGTGCGATTTTCTGTCCATCTTGCGGCGATTGAACGTCCACCACTGGTACTGGGTTAGGATCACACTCACCAACTTCATTCCATGCATCTTTCCACGCATCTGGATAACTTGGATGACCTGTTCCCGGTGTCCATACTGGGTTACCACACCAACCTGCTACCGTACATGAGTAGATATTGCCAATGTTAGTGACTTCATCACCGACTTGATAAGCCACACCATCTTCGTACTGAGGTATGTCACCACAGCTTGTGCTTGTATCTGTCACCGTGATGGTTAAGTTCTTACTAGAGACATGTTGCTCGTCATCTTTTGCTTCCGCACGAAGCGTAGTAGAGCCTGCCGTTTGCGTTGTCCAGTCACAAGAGAAATCTTGCGTCGCTTTCGCATCAAGAGAACACACTTCTGCATCGTTAGCGAAGAACTTAACGGTCGCTAAGTCATCATCTGCATCCGTCACATGCGCTGAAATAGTGATGCTGTCACCTTTTTGGTGAGAAGAGCCTTCATCTGGCGAGATAAACTCAATTACAGGTGGATTTGGCGCCGTCGATTCTGACTCTACCGTCACTTGAATCGCTTTCTCTGTGAGTTTGTCACCATTGTCATTGAACGCCATGACAGTGATCGACGCAGCACCAACTTCTGCTGGAAGCCAAGCTTGCTGGTATTCTGTCGTGCCTTCTACAACGTTTTGCTCGCCCAATTTGGTACTGTTTGCCCAGAATTCTAGTTTGCTTGCACCGTCACCTTCGACACCCGTGATGATGTCAACATTCGTACCTGTGTAAACCACTGAGTTTTGAGCAGGCGCTAAGATATCCAGTGAAAACTCTGTTGGCGGAACAACTTCGCCATCCACTTTTACCACAACAGAATTCTCAAACGCGTTCAGGTCATTCAATTCGCCACCGAAAGAGATAGTCAATGCCGCAGATTCACCTGAGGCCAGCTCACTATCAACCCAAGAGCCTTCTGGGAACGTCAATGTCACCGAGTTCAATACACCATCCGCTTGCGTCGTATGAGAGATTTCCCATGATGGGTAAGAAAGATGGTTTGACGCCCAATTGATTTCGTTAATCGCTACCGGCAATAAAAATTCGATCACGGCTTCACGCATGTCTGCGCTATCTGAGCCTGTGTTTGTGATATCTAGCTTATAGGTGCTCCAGTATTCACTTTCTGACTGAGCTACCGCATCGGTGCTGAACTCTGCGGCCATGGCTTGTGAAATTGGATTCAACAATAAGCCAGAACAAAGCATTGTTAGCCCTAACGCACGATAACCAATGGAATTGGTCTGTTTAGCACTGCCCTTTCTTAGATACATATTTAAGTCCTTAGTCTTATATTAATTATTTAGGTACTGTACAAAAACCTGCAATTGGCAATTCAACGATTCCTTGCAAGTACACTTAATTTATAAATAAAAATAACCAAGGCAAAAATTCATTTTCACTTCTGGGATAAATATCAAAATTTATCTATTTATGGGAATAAAACCACAATTTTATAAACCATATGATTATATAAGAGCTAATTAAATACCATTTATAGAATAATCTTAATTAGCCACCTTTAATTTAGCGAAACGAAAGCTATTGAATTTAGCTGGAAAGGAAAGGTTTCAACGACATAAAAAGAGAATATAACAAGCCAGTCAATAAAAGAATAAAAGCTATATATAACAACAATTTAAACAAGCACGCTCAATAAAAAATCATATTTAAAAGAATAAACCACATGATTGCCATGTAGTAAATTTCGCACAATAAATAAGCCACATGAATGGTTGTTTCATTTCAATACCACTTTGAAATATGAAGTAAAGATGCAAAATCACTAAAAAACTGAAGTCAACATTTGCTTTCATTTGGAATTAACGTCACACATTTTTCATGAGCTACAGGAATAATAATTATCCTACAACATCTAGAGTATTAATTCTATTTTCAACTTAATAGCTCAATTAACAATCTAACTATCAATCAAATCCTTTCACTATTTCTAATATAGGTCGACCTTGACGATAATGTATTTACGCTTTTTTTGTGTTTATTTTACCCACTATTTCTCCAAGTATTAGAATCAAAAAAGGCAAGCCGAAGCCTGCCTTTCACTGCGTATTGCACTTTTTATCTGAGATTAGGTTCAAGAAGTTCGTTTTTCCTCTTTCGCGTCCACATTGCTAGCGTTTTGCTCTGTGGCAACCATGTCATCAAACTGAGAAATTCTTGCCAAGAATGCAGGCTTGTCTTTACTTGGGATCGAGCTTGCCAGTGGCAAGTCTACTTTCATTGAATCGACCGCGCGATTTCGTACCAGTACTTCGAAGTGCAGGTGTGGGCCTGTTAGACGGCCTGTCGCTCCGGAAAGCGCAATTTTCTGCCCACGCTTAACATGGTCTCCTTTCTTAACTAAGAAACGGCTCAAATGCAGATAACGCGTTTTGTAGACACTGTTATGCTCTATTACCAAGTATTTCCCCGCATAAGGATGGTTACGAATCGCAATCACTTTACCATCGCCAGTAGAGTAGACTGGAGAGCCAACAGGCGTCGCGAAATCCGTGCCATTATGTGGTGAGATACGCCCTGTCACTGGGTGTTTCCGATAAGGGTTGAAAGGTGAGGTAATACGACGGAACTGTTTGTCGACTGGGTAACGATTGAATGCTTGCTCAAGGCTGTTTCCATCTCGGTCATAAAAACGTCCATCTTCCGCCAAAAACGCCTCCACATCTTTGCCGCGCATCTTGATTGCAATGCCTTGTACTTCTGTATTGCCAGTTAAATGATCATCAACATATTGGCGACGAACCAACACATGAAAACTATCACCAGCACGAAGTTCGCGAGCAAAATTCACTTTATCGCGCAATACACGTGTGATGTTGGCAATCTGGGTCGTAGTTAAGCCTTGTCGATGAGCAGACGATGAGAAGCTACCGTTGATCGTCCCTGAGTGCATTTCCTCACGCCATTCACCCGGCTCTTCCACAAAGTCATACGCAAAAGTACCATCGCTGTTTTGCGTGTAGATCGCGCGTTCAACGAGACTCTCATGAAAAATCACTTGCTGTAAGGTTTTAGTGTCTCTATCCAACACAAACTCGAGGTGGTCGCCTGGTTTAATGGTATCGAGCTTAAGTGAGATTAAGTCAGCTTCAAGAAGCTTCTGCGTCGTTTCGTACGGCACACCCCATGAAGAAAAAATGGTGCTAAGCGTATCGCCGACTTTGACGAAGTAATGAATACGAGCAATGTTGTCATGACCTTGAGCGGAGCGGTCATTCTTTTGTGTCGCCTCCGTTGATTGAGCGCCAGACTTTGGAGCGCTCTCTAACTGAGAATAAGGCGTCACCTTAATAGTGATTTCTTCAGGTTTCGTTTCTGCTTGATAGGTGAGGTATGCTGCGAGAGAGAATGCGGTAGCAGCGACAGCAATGAGTGAATAACGAACAAACTTCATAATACTTGGATTGACTGAAAACAATAGTTGTTATGTTATAACATCATGCGTTAGCAATTAAAACATTACGTATTTGAGAACTTTGTTTCTAAGCTTTATTTGGTTCTATAAGCCGCTCTTTTGATCAGGAAAGCTTATAGAAAAAAGGCCAAGTCAACCTTGCCCTTCTCTATGATTACCAAATCGTGTTTTAGTTCACCGGATTGACAAAACTTCTGCAAATTCGTCTTAACGGCCCCTCTATGCACGGAAATACTAGCCTATCATGGGACCGCCTTTTAGGCTTTCGAGTATAAATTGCACTCGTTGCTCGACGTTGAGTGTTGGAACTTCAATCAGCGTGTATCCGAATCGTTCGTATGCTGCAACCATCACCTGATAAGTTCTCACGGCTTCCGAAAAGTTTTGCTTTCTCTCTTCATCGTTGACAAAAATGGCCTCCCAAGGTGGGAAGATGAAAATGTGTTTGGCGTATTGTTGTTCCTCACAGGCATTCGTTAACGCTTGCGGGATAGGTAAACTTTCGAGTTGGCTATAGCCGTATGAATCCACAATACCGCGGTCAAAGAAGACGAACTCATTATGATGCTTGTAGGCTTCAAAGTTGTTTTGCTCTTCGCGCACCATTTCATCGCGAAAAGCGATTTTGTTTTTCCAAGGTAAAGCGTCACCACCAAGTGCCACTTGATGTTGGATCACCTTACGCCCGGTTTCTGGTGCGCAAACGTAACCAAGCTTAGTAAGATGCTCAATCACTGAGGTTTTGCCCGAACCCGGACCACCAGTAAATACGATTAGGTTATTCATTTAGACCTCAATGGTTAAAAATAGAAGGTTGAAGATAAAGGTTAAAGGTAAAGGGTTGTCTTATCGCCGCTTATTCCGACTTAAGGGCGTTAGTGGCATTAACGCAGAAACAACGAGAAAAAATGAATGTCATGACGCAAAGTTGCTCTTAGACGACATTACGCGGGGAAGATTAGGATAACGGTTCGAGAGGAAATCAATAGAAGTGCACAAAAAGGCGCTAGAAACTGCCTCTGCATTATAAACGTACTGACGTAAAATGCACGGCTGTAAATTACATTACCCTCCCCTAAATCTGTGACCAAGCATGGCAATCCTCTGAATAACAGACGAAATGAATCGGCTTTTTGAGTATAACCATTGAGCATCAGTTGTTAGTCGCAACTTACTCAGTAAGAAACACCACGTTTACGTTGCCAAAGAATTTAAGACATACGAAAGATCTTATGACTCGTTTCGCTCCGCTAAAAGCCGCTAACCACCAGCTCAAAAACCGTCTAGTTGTGCCACCCATGGCTTCCCAAACCGCGACGACCGATGGCATTGCTACCCAAACCACCATTCAACACTATGACAAACTGGCGCGATCTGGTGCGGGTCTTGTGATGGTGGAATACAGCTTTGTCGACTTTACTGGTCGAAGTGAGCCAAACCAATTAGGGGCATACAGCGATAATTGTATCGAGGGAATACGAGCGATCGCAGCAGTCATTCATGCTCGCGGTGCAAAAGCAGGCTTCCAAATTACCCACTGTGGCGGTAAAGCCCAGTTAGATGTTTGCCCAGAATTAATGGGACCTTCTGGCATAACCGTGCCCGCTTTCGATCGTGTTTTGCCACAGCCAAAAGCAATGACACTGGAAGACATGCTCGTATGCCGTCAGAAATTTATTGATGCAGCCCTGCGTGCCGACAAAGCTGGCTTCGACTTTGTGGAACTGCACTGTGCCCACGGTTATGGTTTAAACCAAGTTCTTTCTCCGGTCACAAACCAGCGTAATGACCAATACGGCGGGTCATTAGAAAACCGCGCTCGTTTGGTGGTCGAGATCATCGAAGCCATCAAAGCTCAGAGCCATATTGGCGTGATGGTCCGCATCCCCGGGCAAGACCTCTACCCAGAAGGGTTAACGCAAAACGACATGGTGAAAGTGTGTCAGTTACTCATCAAAGCGGGTTTAGATGTTATCGACGTTTCATCGGGTATTGGGGGCTGGAATCGTCCCAAAGACCGCCGTGGCGAAGGCTATCTAGTATCAGAGTCAACCTTCTTAAAACAAACAGACTTGGGTGTTCCAATCATCGGTGTGGGTGGAATTGAAAGTGCAGAATACATCGAACAAGCCGTAACTAGTGGCTGGCTCGATTTGGCAGCCGTCGGGCGTGCCATACTGAAAGACCCTCTCGCCTTTAATAAGCAGATCATGCAACAAGAAGTCAGTGCATAACCCCTATTCAAAAACAACAAATGCCGAAACAACCTACATCACTTCGGCATTTTTGTTATCACTCTTGGTTCTGTTTTTCCGCTTGGCTTTACTTTTGCGGCTAAGGCAAGATACGAATTACCACTTAACGATACCCAGCGTCACTTTGACGCCGCCTACGAGTGTTGAACCACCATAGTCTTTTGCTAGGCGCAACAAGGTGTCGTGAAAGCCTAAATTTGGAAAAGCCGCTTCAACTTCTGCGATGGTTTCTTTACTCAACCCTTTGCGAACACTGCCTTTGGTCGCATCAATCCAGTCTGCTTTCCGACGCGTGGCCGCTCCAATTTGATTTCGATTTGCGACATGTTTGGTTTCCTCAGATAAAGTCATTAAAGAATTATAGACTTTGTCTTTTCGTCGGGAGTTATCACCACCGTAAAGCAATTGCGCTCCCCTTGATGTGATACAGAAAACCCGTTTGTCATTTGGGCTATGAGCATCAAACCTCGCCCTGAAGGCATCCAACTCTCTTCGTCGAATAGATTTGGCGTCTCAATTTTCTTTGAGGTGTAACTTTGGAAGGTTTCATCAGAAATGCGATTACCATAATCAAATACACGCACTTCTATGTTGCGCTGCTCACCCTGTGTTAGTTCGCATTCTAACTCAACCGTTTTTCCTGCTTGTTCTTGGTAGGCATGAATAAACGCATTGTTCATCAACTCAACCACACACAACTCTAGAGTCTGCGCGACATGAGAAGAAACCGAATGTTGTTGAAGAAACTCAACCAATTCGAGACTCGCTAGGCGTGAAACTTCTAAAGATGCTTGATAGGATTTCTGGAATACCGAACTTGTCGACTTAACGGCTTGCGATTGTGCACAGCCCAACCATTGCACCTTCAACAAGCTCACGTCATCGTCGATTTCTGGTTTTCCTTGCCAGTTTTGCACTTGCTTTAAAACAGCATTAGTTTGTGCTTTTTCTGGCATCGCTTTACTCCTTTCGATGTTGGCTAACAGTCGGTCAATGCCGTAACGCTCCTCGCCTTGCTTAGCTTCCAATAAGCCATCGGAGAAAAACCAAAGCGCGTCATCAGGCTTGAGTTGGATACGTCCACCTTGGTACATCATCGGCTCTAATGCCCCGACGATGAAGTTGTTGTCACCAACAAGTTCCAAGCGGTTTTGTTTCGTCTGTTGCCAAACAAATTTAGGGTGTCCTGCTGTGCAATAATTCAATTCACCGGTTTCGGTGTTCAACACGGCGTATTCGACAGTGAAATAAAGCTTGCCGTTCTGCGTTTGCTGGTAGCGTCGATTGAGCCGTTCAATCACAGCCGCAGGCTTACTGATGCGGTATTCGTTGTCACTCCAATCTAACGTTATCGACTCCGATTTGTTACGTTGTGACAAAGTTTGTTGAATCGAGAACGCCATCAACGCCGAAGAAATACCGTGTCCGGAAACATCGAAGACATAAAACGCAACATGCGATTCATCAAGCTCCACATAGCCCAACATATCCCCACCGATCTTGGTACAAGGGACATAAGTGAAGCTAAATTGTGCCGTATGAATTTGTTCTTCAACGGGCAACAGTTGCCCCATTAACTCTCCAGCAGAATCTAGATCCTGCTGAATGGTTTGATACGCTAAATCGAGCTCTTGGTTTTTTGTCGTGAGCGTATTGTGCAGCTCTAAAGTACGAAAACCCGCTCGAATTCGCGCTTGCAGCTCAGCGACAGAGGTCTTCTTATCAACAAAGTCATCGGCACCTGCATCCATGCCTTTGATGATGGATTCTTGATCGTTATATGAAGAAAGGAGAACAAAGAAGATATAACGAGAAAACGCCGACGACTTAAGCTCACGACAAAGTTCAATGCCACTAATGCCCGGCATCATCAAATCACTGAGGACAAACTGAATGTCAGTTCGGTGAGTCAGCACTTCTAACGCAGCCTCACCATCTTCAACGGCAATGACCTCGTACCCTTGCTTTTGCAATGCACTGGTCATGTAGAGCAGAACCGTTTTGCTGTCGTCAACCAACAATATGGACTTCATGCGCCTCCTTGCCCGTTTGTTCTATTGCAGCACGCTATTCATGGATTGGGCATCTCTGAAACGGCTGTAATCTTCCGCTAAAAGTTGGTGTTGATAACGGGTGTAAGATAATGCCTCATTCGAGACTACGATTTGGTTTTCTTTTTCCACCAGTTGCCCACGCAGCAGTTCAATTTGTTGATGTTGCTGAGTGTGACTTTGATACATGGCCACGAGCCCGCACACAGACGCTACTAGTAGCGTACACAACACGCCATTGATGGTTTTACTTCGAACACGCATAACCTCTCCTTGTCGCTTGGTGTCCTTCATTACTTGGTAAAGTCCAATAATGATTGGGACGTCTACAGACTAAGAACGTAACGTTCTAAAACGCCGTGAGAGCCAATTGAGGTTGTTTCATTAACAAAGTTAATTATAGGAGAGTGGCTGAAAAAAGAGAAAACCCGAGAAAATTGAAGATCTTTACGCTTAAAACGACAAAAAGCAGCAAATTTGTACAAGCTTCACTGCTTTGTTGATGAGGACTCAGCCTCAGTCTTGGAATGCCTCACGCACCGATACTTGTTCAAACCAACGCGCAATATTTGGGTAAGTTTCGAACACTTCAATACTCAAACCATTTACAGCAAAACCAACAAAAATGTAGCCAGTAATGTCCACAATGGTGAAGTTGTCCGTCGCGATATATTCGCTCTCTGACAGACGCTTATCGAAAGTTGGTAGGAATTCTAAAACGCGAGATTTCCTTTAGAAAAGTGCTAACTCGCTTACAACTTGGAGTCATTGCAGTTTCATTTTACATCCCTTTACCTTTTTCTAACCGATTGGTTAGGATATACTGCAATTAGTTTATAAACGATCAGTCAAGAACTTCACTATCAAAAATGTTCAAACAGTTTTGGGTCTGTTTGCTGAGCGAGATTTTTGATGCCGTTTGTGAGTTCACATGAATTTGGAGTTTCACTATTTGGTTCAGTTCGAACGCTAGAGGTTCTCTGTACCATCCCTCCAAAGCAACTCAATTACCCGATAAGCAGACCCAGGCAGGTAATTTATGGCAAGAAAAGCCAACTTCGACCGAGATGAGAAGCTTCTCGTAGCTATGGATGTGTTTTGGCGAAAGGGCTTTGCGAACACGTCCATCTCGGATCTCACCGACGAGTTGAACATCAACCGCTTCAGTCTTTACAACACCTATGGTGACAAGCAACAGCTCTACTACGAAGCGCTCGATACCTACTTAAAAAAAGTCTCGCTACCGTCACTGAATGATTTGGAAAAAGACGACGCGTCTTTACCTGAGTTGGAATCGTTCCTCAAATCCTTTGCTGAGCTGCAACGCAAACGCAACTGTGGGTGTTTTATTCAAAATGCGTTGATTGAGCATGCCGGTGAAGACGATGACGTACTGCGCAAAGGGCATTTTTTGTTTGACCATCTTATCGACATCATTGCAGATGCGCTGACCAATGCGCAAAAAGAAACCTTAGTGCCGAAGACGCTGAAACCACAAGAGCTCGCTCGTTTTGTTCTCAACAACATGCAGGGTATGCGCGTGCTTGGCAAAGCCAAACGTTATGCCGACTTGGATACGGCGCTCTCCTGCTTGCTGGTTTTGATTAGGAAGTAACATGTCGATTGAAGTGATAGTAGTACGTCTTACCAAAGGCATGGACTTAAAGCTTAGCCTTGCACATTTGGTCGAACAGCACGGTATCAAAGCAGGCTCGATTGCCTCATGCGTTGGCTGTGTCTCTGACCTCAACCTTCGGTTGGCAGGTGCAGAGAGTACGTTAACCAAACAAGAACCATTTGAAATTGTCTCGGTGGTGGGAACCCTGACGCCTGAGCATCAGCACGTTCATATCTCGGTGTCTGATCGTGAAGGACGAGTCTGGGGTGGGCATTTGCTGGAAGGCACGGTTATAGATACTACCGCAGAATTGATCATCCACTCCTACTTAGAACTTGAGTTCACGAGGGCGATAGACGACTCAACTGGCTATACGGAACTCCAGGTGAATCCTTCCAAAGAGTAAAAAGCTTCAGAGCCATACTGTGGTGTCTCTGGAGCTTTATTCGTTTCTTGCTTACTAAAATATATACGTAATGTGCTAACTAAAGTTGAAGCGTTTTAACTAGAGGCGAGATGTTCTTTGAAGAAGTCTAATGTGCGTTCCCAAGCGATCGCAGCCTCTTCTGGTGCGTAGCGCGCTGTTGAGTCGTTATGGAAGCCGTGATTGACGTTCTCATACATTAACGCTCGATATTGCGCATCTGTCGCGATCAATTGCTGCTCATAAGCAGGCCAAGTGTCGTTAACACGCTTGTCGAGCCCTGCAAAGTGAATCATCAATGGCCCTTTGACTTGCTTTTGGATCTCTTGCGCCGCAGGTGTTCCATAGAAAGGTACACCTGCATCAAGCTCATCGGGCATAACCGCTGCAAGCATATTGACAATGTAACCACCGAAGCAGAACCCGACCGCCCCCAACTTACCGTTCCCATCCTCATGCTGTTTGATGAAATTGGCCGCCGCAATAAAGTCTTGCTCAATCTTAGTTCTATCCATATCTTTCTGCATGGCGCGACCCTCATCATCATTCCCCGGATAACCACCAAGTGGGTATAGGGCATCTGGGGCAAAAGCAATAAAGCCGTCTTTCGCGAGTCGCCTAGCCACGTCTTTGATATAAGGGTTCAATCCACGATTTTCATGAATCACTAACACCGTCGGTGATTTTAAGGTCTTCCTCTGGGGCATCACCAAATAGCCGCGCCCTTCCCCATGCCCGTTTGGAGATGGGAAGGTTTCGTAGGTTGCTTTGATGTCAGGATCGTTAAATGAAACTTGTTCTGCCAGTGCGTAATCCGGGGTTAACGCATCAACCAGTGCTGTCATGCTAAAGCCAAGCACAGCAAAACCACCTAGCCTATTAAGAAACTCACGGCGCGAGATTTTTCCGTGGGCGTATTCGTCGTACCAATCGAAGGCTTCTTGCGGGATAGGATGAGAAGCCTTTTGTTTGGTAGTGGTATGCTTTATAACCATTATCCATGTCCTCTACGTCTTACCATATGTTTATTTCAAACTCTCAGCGGCGAAACGAAGTCGGACGCCACTGATTATTGAACAGTGGTTCCACCACTGATACGGAACGCGGCGGTGAAACACATCACTGGTGAGCTAGGATCTTTTACCTTCTTCAAACAATAGATAATGGATTCAGATTCAACAACTTTCCATCGTTGGGTGTACATTCATTGTCAATAGTACGTTATTGCTGCCCGCAATGGCTTGCCTGCAAGAAAAGGCGTGATAGCCATGCATCAACACTTTATGACCATTATCGGCAAAGATCTTCGCTGCCAGTAGTTGCCAAGGTTGGCCTGTTACCTCACGTTTACCTGCACAAAATGGCCAATCAAGATCTGCACCAATAGCAGGAATCCTCTTAACATACTGAGCTACTTACGAAAAAAAACCTCTCCCGAAACGAGAGAGGCTGCATTGCCTATAAAAGCTCAAAAAGTAATACCCTTTCCGCTTAACCGCCTGCTAAGGAAAAGCGGCGCATCGAGTGAACGATGAACATAATCTACATTGCAAACCCGATGCCAATTTTATATTGCCAAACATTTCAATGACTAAGAAAAAACAAGCTTTAGCTTTATAATTGGCAATGCACTGATTAGGTGCGAGTTTGAATCACAGAAGTGCAAGATTAACGGGCTAGTGCCATGACCAGTCTCGATTCTCCATCACCGAAATAATCTACTTCTTTTTCCACAACCTTAAAGCCTAACGAAGTATACAACTTGTAAGCCGGCGCATTGTTTGGGTCGACAGTTAACTTAACGATAGAACCGGAACTTGCTTTTGCGATTACATTCTCCACAAGCGAACGAGCAATCCCCTTTCCTCGATGCTGACTATCTACCGCAAGTGACAAGATCCAGTGGGTGTTTTGTTCATCACTTTGTGCCATCAAAACATAGCCTGTGACTTGCTCGTTTTGTTTAGAAACCACCAATCCCTAATGCCAGCAATCAAATGCTTGTCTGAAGAAGAATCGTGGATATGCATGATGCCCAAACAGCATGTGTTCGAGCTCGTATAGTACAACTAAATCTTGTTTTTTTGCTGAGGTGATCTTCATTGTGGTCTCTTCTTACGGCATGACGAACGAAATATAGTGGCGAAATGAGACGGAACCTATCGATTCCATGAACTTCTTTCAATTTTATTGATAGTCGTACTTCTAAATTGAGGTATTGTGCACGACTTTCCATAAAAACCCTTCCATACAAACATCGTTAAACATGAGCAACAACGCTCATTTTGCTAGGCGAAACATCATGGCAATGAAGAGCTCGCGTTTACGTTAGCGCTTCGATTTAGTTGTCAGAATTAAAGTAGATAATGTCGATGTCTGGATTAGAGCAAATCAGCCCTTTGCTCGATTATAAAAATAAAAAATGGTGGCAGTTTTTAGGCATTCAAATCCTAATTTTTTTGCGCAATACAAGTTAGCTATAGCCTCTCCAATTTCTATGTGAATGCGCAAGATCGCGTTCACGTACTTTCTTTTACGGCTTCTATCGTTGTTACAGATACGCTTGGATACAACTTTAGGGTAATACCCACGATCATCACGAGTTTGCTGTTTTACTACACCATTTGCTCTAAACGCTCAGTAGGATATTGCTCTGCATGGTTGGTATGGGATTGGGTAAGTTTGGACTGATTCGCCCTATGTAGTTGGTGCTGCAACATTGCTGATCTGTGTTTTTAGCATCATTAATCGTTTTAATGCCGAACTGCTTTCACGTGAACAAGTCTATGCGATGCCTCTGGTGTTGTACGTTCTCACCGTGCTCACTAGAACCAACGCTACCCAAACTCAATGGTTTAGGCCACCAAGGTAGCGCTCAGCTAATGAAGCAACTCAGACAGTTTAATGTATTACTCTGGCAACTGTACCTATAACCTTTCTAACTAACCAAGACATTTCGTTAGCTTCCCTAATACTTCATATATGGTGGGTACTCAGGTGAACTAGTTCGCCCATTTCCATAACGGCTTATCAAGTATACCCTGCCCCGGAATACAAGTTTCGCCTAACTGCTTATCTAAAAAGATAGAGTTGCACTCAGGATGCTCTTCTAACGTTTCCACTAAGCGAGATGCATGAGAAACAACCCAAACTTGCCCCGCTTCAGAAGCCTTAATGATCAGTCGCCCTAAAGCTGGGAGTAAATCAGGGTGCAAGCTGGTTTCCGGCTCATTCAATACCAACAAAGAGGGTGGCCTTGGCGTCAGTAGCGCAGCAACAAGCAGTAGGTAACGAAGAGTCCCATCCGAAAGCTCAGAGACTTTGAGTGGTCTTAGCAACCCTTCTTGGAAGAACAACAATGAAAAACGGTTGTCTTCGCCTTTAGTGATTGAGATTGTCGCTCCAGGGAAAGCATCATCAATCGTAGCAGCGAGCGCTTCTCGATCGCCAATTTCATAAATGGTTCTCAATGCAGCAAGCAACCCATGACCTTCATGATCAAGCACTGGCGTAAAGGTACCAATTCTTGACTGACGAATGGGTGAATCGACATCAGTACGAAACTGATCGTAGAAACGCCAACGCTTTATTTGTTCTCTCACTCGGAAAATTTCAGGTGCGCTGCTCGGGTCTGCAAGCTCCCTAAGAATACTATCGAACGTTGAAAGGTGATCGGCATGCACGCGCCAGGAACGACCGTCGCGTATTTTGACTATTGGGCCTTGTCTGTCCACCAAACAACTTGCAGGCCGGTATGACGAGCCCACCCAAATACACTCTCTGCGAATAACTGGATCAAACTGGAATAGCGTCTGATCTGGATTATCACTATCATCAGGAGATGGCAGCCCTAGAGAAATACTGTAACTGAACTCATCACCAGAGAAGCCAAATTCCAACCGAGTCGGCTTTCGCTTTTTGTAAGCCCCTTGAATCGGCGCTATACCTTGGATCATCTCCCGCGATAGTTGCTCTGGCCCCGCCCAAAATATAGACTCTAGTCCACCGCTTTGAGCCAATGCAGAAATCAAGTTTCCGTCTGCGGTTTCACTGAGCAGCTTGAGGGCTTTATACAGGTTTGATTTACCGCTACCGTTAGCCCCCGTCACCACATTTAGACTTGATAACGGAGCAACGATTTCTTTGAGTGAGCGATAGTTTTTGATCGCGAATGCTTCAATCACAGGAGTTCCTCGAAGATGACAAAAACGCAGTGTCGTTATTAGTTTATACAAGCATAACTGTATCACAGTCCTCAGTACAAAAATCGAACTAATCGTCTGATTAAATGAGATTATTTACTGAACATAGAATTCAAGTCGAGTATGCGATTTACATTAACTGGCGTACTTTGCTTGAAAAAACTGTTGCTGTTCTTCTGAGTCCATTAAGTTGCAAGTCTTACACATGCGTACTTTGTTTAGCTTGTACTTCAAACAACATGTCTTTCTTCGAGCAAACAAAGCTTGGCCTTGGTTACTCAATGCGCTTTTTATTTCAACAAGACTATTCTTTTCGCCCAGAAGCGTTATCAACCACCGCTCTACAGTCTGACTCAAATCAGCATCTGACGTATATAGCTTTTTGTCAGACAAGCGGGTGAAGCCTTGAGCCAAAGCATTGCTCATATTTCCCCAAAAGCGTTTTCTATTTACTCGTTGCCCCGCAAAAATAGGTTCTAACTGAGCGCCAATATTGGAGACAACCTCAGCCAGTTTTTTATCTAACTCTTGGTCACTCAAAGCTTGGTTAACTTGGTTTTCTAGCGCAATCGTATTGATTCGGCCATTTGGTTCAATGTTTAGATGAATCGCTTTTGCATCAATATTTGGAACAATACCGTACTTCCATCGCAATGCTACCAAGGTTGGACAAATGAGCTCCACCAACTGCTTTTGCCATAAAGATCCGCAAACCGCAGTCCCTAATTGAGTATGTTCAGCATGAAGAGACATCAGCTGAGAGAAAGATTCATTTAGCCATGTAACTAGGTCAAGGCTTTCGTCACTGCGTAGTTTGAGTTCATGTCGTGCATCAGCCTGTGTTAATTCACTTAACGCCAGATCTAGCGAGCACTGTTTCCTCTCCCCCCATAAAGATTGCAAGAGGTTAAAGTCCGGTCTAGTAAGGCCCGATGAAACCACCTTTAAGGAAGCAGCCTCGATTGATTTGATTTTCATTATAAAACTTAACTTTGTTGTTCACAGGCAAACTGTGAGTAATCTATTTCACACTGTATGAGATATCGATGCTGTATACACGCTGATTCCATGTAACGAAATCGGGCGCAGCAGGAAACGGTTCCGCTTGTCGAACAAGCTTTATTGCGGCTCGGTCAAACTCACGAATACGTGAAGGTTTAGCGATTTCATAATTTTGCACAATCCCGTGCCTATCGAGAGTAAACACCACCACAACCACACCCTGTTTACGACGCGATTTCAGAATTTTTGGCGTAACCTTGTTGGATAGTAGGTGTTGTCGAATTAAGTAGTCAAACTGCGCCTCGTCGGCGATACCGCCAGCTTGATTCCCTGCACCAGTTTCTTTTTGCTGAACGTTTTGTTGTTTCGATCCGTCAACACCTTGCTCCCCAACCTTCTTTTGCGCAAGCAATTCAGGGGAAGGCTGTACCATAAACTCTTGAGGTTTTGGTTCGACTTTATTCTCTTTGGGTTTAGGTTCAACTTTGCGCTCTTTCGTCGGTGGCTTTTCTTTTGGTAAAGCTTTCTTTTGCACCTCTGGTTTCTTTGAAGGTGCTTTTTTAGGAACCGCTTGTTTTATTTGCTCTGGCTCTATAGAAGGCTCTACCGCATCATCGACAGTGTCTAATTTCGGCGTCGCAACGCTTTGCGGTGTCACGACAGTCGCACCCATCATTGCTGCCTGCAAGCCAACGCTAATTCTAAGCATGTCTGTGCTTTTTGCGATGATTGTGTCCTCCTTGGGGGAGAAATAGAGCCAAACAGCTGCACCAAAGTGAAGCACCAATGAAAACCACACGAAGCCCGTGAAGGCGGAGCATCTTACATTCATGCTCTATCCTCACTGTTGTAAAGCTAGATGTGACACATTGAGCTCTAGCTCCTGTAATGCACCAAATAGCCCGACGACTCTTTCCATTGGCACTTGTTTATCACTATGAATGACGACACTCAGTTGGTTTGGATACAACAACTTCTGCTGAGTAAGCTCATCTTTAAGCGCTTCCATCGAAAGCACTCTTGTCTCGTTAACGAACCAAGCCTCATCCCCATCAACGATCCCAATTGAAACCACATTTCTTTGTACGTTCGCAAACGTTGGCTTTTCAACGGCCTTTGGAAGTTCGACCTCCATCGTCAACAAAGGCACGTTGATCATCAACATCATGAACGCGATAATGACAAAAATGACATCTATCATTGGCGTCATAGCATCTTGCAGTGAACTTGATACCTCTTCATCTTCTAAATCAATCATGGTCAGTTTGTTCCAACTGAATACAGTGAGAGAAGTGATTGAGCAAATCAGCGGCTTCCGCCAAATGGATTCGAATTTTGGACTTAATCAAAGCATGACAAAGCACACAAACTACGGCAATCACCATACCAGCAGCTGTCGTTGAAAGAGCCTGCCACAAGCCATCTGCAACAATTGATGGATTTACAGGACCGTCACTCAAACCGATGTCGCGAAATGAACGCATTAAGCCAATGATGGTGCCAAGCAGACCCAACATGGGAGCGAGTGATGCAATCGTCGTCAAACCTGACAGTCGACGTTTTAGCCGATTTGAGTAACGAACCAGCATAATTTTAATCGCCTCATCACGGACATCTTTGGTACTAGATTTATGATGAACCAACTCATCGATCACAAACTGATATCCTGTTCTTGAATTCTTCAAAATGTTCAAAGCACTCTGCATTTCGTGCTTATGCAACGCTTGAAAGATTGCTTGATTGTCGCTTCTTGTAAGGCCTCGCTTCCGCAGCACAACAAACAAACGTTCGAAAACTAACGCTAAGGAAAATACCGAGCACAACACCAAAGGCGCACCCGTCGCGATGCTCCAAGAATCAACT
Organism: Vibrio sp. D173a; assembly: GCF_030248475.1. NCBI lineage: Bacteria > Pseudomonadati > Pseudomonadota > Gammaproteobacteria > Vibrionales > Vibrionaceae > Vibrio > Vibrio sp. D173a. The sequence goes on along the minus strand of NZ_JAHGAH010000059.1, from coordinate 17,254 downwards.
AACATAGTTCACCTCTTGTTTCTCTTCGGCTTGGATATGCTGCTCAAAGGCTTTGAGTCGCTTGTAAACAGAAATCAACTCGACGATGGTGGACCAACTGAACACAAGGTAATGTAAAGATCCCTCCACTTTATTAAAGGCGCGTATAATCTGCTGCATGGTACCAAAGGTAATAAGGCCAGCAATGATGGTTGGCGTTAACATGATGTATGGCATTATTGAAGAGAGCTGCAGGTAGCTCACTTTAAATAAATCAAAATAGAGATAATGACGATACATGGTGACGTAATTGGTACGCACGTGTTGAAACAACTCTTTTACCGATTGTGGTTGAGCACGTTTTTGGTCGTCTTCACCAAGCACTAGCTCTTTACGCAAAGCTGCTTCGGCCTTTTGGTTATTGAACTCCAAGCCTGGTAATTTCACACCGACTAACGCAAGTAATACCGTACCAAACAGAGCAGAAAGAATGGCCACGTAGATAAGAACGTGTTCAACTTCTCCAAAAAATGGCACCGACTTTACTTGTTTACTCAACTCCCATAGAACAGGTTGAAACGCCAATAACGTCATCAATGAACGTAAGAACGATACCCCTAGACGCTCCACGATATTGGCGAAACGCATAGTATCTTCTTGAACACGCTGGGAGGCCCCCTCTATATGACGTACTTTGTCCCAATGTTCCATGTAGTAATGATGCATGGCAGTACGCCAACGGAAAACATAATGGCGCATAAAAAATTCAAGTAAAATAGCAACCGCTATGAAAATCGCCGAAATTTTTAAGAATGTCCATAAATGGCCATATATATCAGCCGCTTGCACTGAGCCTGGGTTCGTCAATGCTTGCTGGATTGCATTATAAAAGTCACCGAACCATTCATTGACTTGTACATCTAGCTGAACCTTGTACCAGGTAGCGAAAAGAATGATCACGCTGCCCAACCAAGACCAAATGTACCAGCGCTTATTTAAGAAAAAACTACGAAACATAAATTAAATACCTTTAGATGACACTGGCGTGCCAATCAAAATTGCTTGCTTAGATAGAGGGAAAATCTGTTCAACGATCTCAGCTAATTTCTGCTCAGTGACTTGCTGCTCTAATGTTTTCATCGACAACAAATAATCTGGGCCATGATATTTTTGGTAACTGAGTGCCAAACGACGCAGCCAAGTATTTGCATCAGAAAGTCTCAGTGATTCTGCGAAATGGATATCGCTTTGAATACGACTATAGTTTTCCAAAGACAACTGCTCTGGGAGGTTTTCCATTACTGTATTGTGAGCAGCAACAAGCATGTCGACTTTCTCTGGTGCAGTCGTAAACTCAGTCGACAAGCGCACCTTATTATCTTTGTTTAACGTCATCTCGAATCGAATCGTGTACACGCCTCCTAATTCATGACGAAGTTTGTTCTTCAGTGCTTTTTGCACAATAGGGTTAAGCGTCGATACAAGGAAGCTCGCTTCTGGAGTCCAAATCATGTCAGCTTCACTTTTGATCGTGACCGTTGATTTATCTTCGTCATAGATAGCTTGCTGTAGTGTGTGATGACCACTCGGCAATACTGGGGAGCGAGCTTCAAAATCGGATTGACGTGGTACCGCTGATAGGTAAGGAAGTACCGAGCTTTCAATTTGTTGCTCTGTCGCCTGTCCAACAATAAATAAGGATACTGGTTGTTGGTTTAGCGCCTCAACAGCTGAAACAAAGCGATTTCTGGTCAGAGTTTCAACCTCACTTGTGGTTGGTGAAACGCCTTTTGGTGTTCCCCACAATTCTGCTCGTTCGATCTCGTAGTCAGTCATAGTATGAACAGAACCGCTAATGGCCTCCTTAGCTTCTTCAAACTGCTCAGCATCGAGCGTCCACCCCGTTTGGGTTATCCAATAAGAACGCATTAATGGCTCTAGTCTTGATGAGTCTACTTTCGCAGATAAATCTAATTGGCTGCCTGTTTGTGCCCAGCTCCAAGTAGCATTATGCTCCTTTTGCCACTGCTGCAGCGATTGGTTAGAAATCATTTTGAAGTCACTTTGTTGCCAAACTTGCTGAGCGGCCTGAAGCAGCCACGGTTGATAGGTAGTACTGTAGTAACCAGCTTTAGATAAGGCCTTAATATAGAGATCACCATCAGAAGTTTTGCGATCTAACCAAATCACTTGGTCACCATTGGCCAACTTCCATTGAACGACTGCTGGTGAGAAGTATTTATGCTTGCTTATTACATGTGGATTTGGAAGTGTCGGTTTGGCAAGTTTAGCAACCTGAGAAGAGTTAATCTTACTCGTACCTTCAATATGTTGAGCCGATTTTGCTTTTGATGCAGAGACCACTTTCATAGCCGCATATTGTTGCGATGAAATCTGTTTTGAAAGTTGTTTGATTTCCTCAATTGAAGGCAATTTGCGCTGTTGCCCACCAGGGATCTGGTAGAACATAAACTGATCAGGCGCACTTAGGACCTGCTTAAGACGCTCGTTAAGTTCTTCAACGGTTAAAGCATCGATCCATCTAAGCGTACGTGCAGATTTTATCTCATAATCTTCTTCCACGCTTCCTTGCATCACCGCAGATGTAAGTTTGTCTTCCCATTTAGCAAAATCACGCTTGGGAATTACTTTTCGGTTTCTTTGAACTGAAGCTCTTGCCTTCTCTTTCATAGCCAGCAAATCTGACTCTCTGATTCCGTTCTGTTTCAGTCGCTCAATTTCTTTCAGAACGACTTGCTGACCTAAAGCATGGTCGGTTGTCTTAGCTGCCATCGCAGCAATAAACCTGTCATTGGTCGGCTCGCTAAAAGAGATGTGAACTGATGAAATCGACGCATCGTACTCAGATTTTGATGCACGAACATAGGGCTTTACTAACTTTCTAATAAAGTAATTTTGCAGTCTTTGGTAGGCACCCGCTTCAGTAATACTTGGCTCCATTTCACTTCTAAAGCCATAAACGACGGCTGAGGTTGTGCCTTTTGGATCTTGAACCTTACCAATCACCAAGCCCTCTTTGAGAGGAAGCTTTACATAATCTCTTTTTGGTACAGGTGCTACGTCTTCAGATCCAAAGGTATTTTCGATAGCTTCGATGAGTTGGCGATTATCAAAATAACCACTCGCGACCAACGTCATATTGCCCGGCACGTAATATTTAGAATAGAAAGATCGAATATCGTCAATCTCTACATCTAAGATATCTTCCTTAGTACCAATAGTCGGACGATCTACATAACGAGAGCCATTTCTAACCACTTGCTTTTTAGCCGTATTGACTCGCTCTGCAACGCCAGCACCTCTTCGCATCTCTTCAAGTATGACTCCACGTTCAACCTGCCAGTCTTGGTCGTTCATTTTTGCACCAAAGGCTAAGTCACTCAGTAACTTAACAGATTGCTGAGCATCTAATGAGTCATTAGGACGTGTCCTCACCATGTACTGCGTTTCAGTTTGGCGAGTCATAGCATTGATTTGAGTACCAGTCCTCCAGCCTAATTGATCGAACATACGGTGCATGTCAATGCTGTGTGCACGATTCGAGCGAAACACCATGTGCTCAACTATATGAGCCATACCACGATGCTCGTCATCAACAGAACCTGCATTAACGATTAAACGAAGATTGAAAGGGTCTTTTGGTGATTGGCTGTTATGAAAAACATACTGAAAGCCATTATTCAAATAGCCGTGACTGAGGTTTGAACTCCATTGAATTTCTTTCGCGAAAGCTTCTGTACTTGTTAAAACCATAAAGAATGTAACAACAAAGCTAAAAAAGCATTTACTAATACACATAATACTAACATAACACCATAATGAATAAAAAATCACCCACAATAAGAGAAGCACTTGATAATAGTTATTAACAACATTCTCATTAAGGGTTGAAATCGATTCGAAGACTACTATATTATGCGCGGCATATTCAAGACTAATACTGAAAAAGACCATGATTTCTCAATGGAGATCTCATTCAAACATATCTTTAAAGTATGCAGAAATCGCCACAAAGATGCTTAACACCCCAATTTGTATACAATTTTACTGATAATATAGTATTTTATCCATGTATTATGAGGATTGATTTTTAAAATAATTATCAATACGATTAATAGTTCCGCTAGTAACGGGATCAGAAGAGAGCAGTCAAATGACTCGCAAAAAGTCATCTCTTGAATCTTTAAACAAAAACAAAAGAACCGAAAAAAATGAATAAGTATTTACTCTCACTGGCAACATTGTCAGCTTTAGGGAGCCCAATCAGCTACGCCAATGAACCAGTTGATCTTGGGGATATTGAAATATCGGGTGGAAATAGCAGTAACGACTCAGCTGTAAACTCTGATGGTATTTATGAAAGCTATGACCCGATTGACTCAGGTACATCGGTGATGAGTGAAACCAGTGTCCAGAACAATAAATCGGGTGGTATTGATACAACAGATTTACTGAAATCGTCACCATACGTTCAGATGGACAACAGTTTAGACGACGCCACTCAAGAAAATATCCAGTCTATTCGCCCACAAAACTTCTCGATTTCAGGCGGTAACTATTACGACAACAACATCCAGATAGATGGTGTCTCGGCTACATCTATCCATGATGTCACCGACCCGAGTGGTGGAGATTTAGATTGGAACAATGTTGTAGGACAAACGAGTCAAAGCCTTTATGTAACCCCCGATCTGATTGGCTCTGTTGAGATCATGGACTCCAACATCTCAGCGGAGCATGGCGACTTTGTGGGCGGTGTTGTGAACTATGAGATTCGCAAGCCTAAAAAGGAGTTTGGCTTCAGCTTGAGCACCAGTTTCCAAAACGACAGTATGGTAGAATACCACAAGCCTACCGAAATCGATCCTGATGATGATCCAATCGCACCACCAGAGTTCACTAAACAACAAACTACCGTCAGCTTTGATCTGCCACTGACAGAGAAGCTTAGTGTTCTCGCCTCCTACAGCAAAAGTACGTCTGAAGTCGAATATACACAAGATGAAGAGTACGGTGGTACAACTGGCAACAATGGTGATACTTCTGAAAACTTCCTATTAAAAGGGGTTTATGAATATCGAGATAACCTCACCTTTGAAGGCCAGATCATTCATAGCCCTTACGAAAGTGAACGCGATTTACCGAATGCTCGTAATGACCTGACCATAAGCAACTCGTCAGGCACACAAGGTTATTTGAGTGCGACTGGTTTTTCCGGAGCGACAGATTGGAACACCAAAATTTCTGTCTTACATAACGACGCATCACGAACGTCAAATAGTGAACGATACCAAATGGATGGAGAGTTCTTGGACTGGTGTAATACCACTTCAAACTGTAACGATGGTGGTATCGGCGACTTAGAACAGTTGCAGACCGATTACGCCTGGACTACCTCGTTCTCAACCATGCTTGACCAAGGTACGCTAAATTACGGTAGCGAAATAAAATACACCGATGCAGGTAAATCTCGACCAGAGGACGTGTATTACTACTACAACATTAAAAAGTCTGGAACTGATGATTTCGTTTGTGATCCTAACGATCAATCTTGTACGCCGGACATGGCTAACTGGAAATATTTGAAATATGACGCATTCGATGCCGATGTCGGTGTATACAGCCATGCACTTTGGGCAGAATATCTGACTCAATTTGGCCCCGTAGAAATGAGAGCCGGTACGCGCTACTCATACGATGACTTTATGGAAAACCATAACCTTGCACCGCGTTTAACTGCGAGCTGGGAGTTTACCGAAGAGACATACCTAACCGTTGGTGCAAACCGTTACTATGCCAACAAGATGATTGGGTACGCGATCAAAGAGCAAACACCTGCGCACACCTGTTATCAACGTGATATGAAAGACACCAGTGATGGCGATTGGGGTGGCGTACCTGGTGATTGGTATGAATGTTCAAGCCAGCCAAGTGTTGACAACTACAGTGATTCTGACCTAGACACACCATACAGTGACGAACTGACACTAGCGATTACCATCCCTACTTTCTTAGATGGTAATGCACGCTTCAAAACCGTTTATCGTCAAAACCGCTCACAGTTTGCTAAAAGTGATGAGCTAACGGATGCGAATGGTGATGACTACTATGAAATGACAAATAACGGAGAGAGCGATTACTACGGTTACTCAATAGAGTGGTCAGGTAATTATAAAAAGCACTTCTTCAACGTCAACGCAACTTGGTCTGAAACCAAGAACAATGGATTAGTCGACTATACAGCTGACCCGGAGGATGAGACTGAGCTTGTTTATTACAATGGTCAAATCATGACGATGGCTGATATGTATGAGGATGACGCTCGTCAAAACTATGCCGCACCATTTAGAGCATCAGCCTCATGGTCAGCACTATGGTTTGATGACGTGCTAATGACTAACGCAACAATTTACTACCGTGGTAAGTACGAATATCTTACAGACACTAAAGATAACTACACCGACACTGATGGCAGTAAGTACGATATTTACGACATCGAGGAGATGAAAGCAAAAACCACTGTTGACTTAAATGCGACTTATAGCTTCCTGAAATATAAACAACACAACGCTTCAATTGACCTACGAATCAAGAACCTATTCGATGAAGTTAACGGAAGCGAATCTAATTACCAGATTGGACGCTCTTTCTGGATCGGCTTGAATTACTCAATGTAGTTATTTAAGTAACAGCCCCAATGTAAACCTGTATCATGGGATATGGTGAGAAACTACAAGATTCAGCTCTGTAGTTTCTCATCATTAGATCTTCATTACCAAAAAGTAGCTTTTAAGGTAATAGTTTGTAAAAGTAAAACAGCTGTTTCTTCCTGAAATATCGATCATTGTTAGCTTAAGTTAAGCTCCGGATTGAATAATTAGCCCTTACTTTGTCACCAATATCTTGCCTCCAATACTGAGCATTTAAAACGTACCTATTTATCTCCGATTGTCAGCGGCTTGCTAAGTAATACTTCGAGCCTACCTGATATGGACGCTGAGTTAGAAACCCTTATCGCTCTGTTAGATCATTTTTACTTTTACTTGTTCTTTGATGATCAAGCGATAAGCTTGGTAAAACGTATAATACGGTGTGTTTCGTTTTACAGAGACGAAAGCCTCGATCCATTACTTTCTAAACTGTGCGAACAACAAGGTCACGAACATTGCTGTGTGAACTGAATTACTCAGGAGCAAGAGCAAAAGAATACTCTTGATTAATTAAATTGAATTCAGCAGTGTTTTCGTAAAAACGAGTTAGAACTCTACTGCGAGCCTTACTGCGCACTTAGCGAGGTACACCAAGTAGCGAAGTTTGAGATACTTTTACCTCCTAGACCCAGCGGAGTTACGTTGGTGTCACCAGGAGAGTTCTTTCCGCTGATTATCGAATTTGGTTTACGACTTGAACTGGATAACTGGTGAATTGAGCACACCTTTCTCTCACTAAAAGCACAAACTCCCGATCAGCGTTCAGTCGGTCGTTGCTCTATAAGTCTGACGACAAAAGGGCTCAACTATCTGACTTGACGACTTCGATACAGGGTAAGCGAGCTTTGACTATTTGCGTCCAAGCCATTAGCCAAGGAGCATTAGCCACATGACTGTTGCTGAATTTGTAGAGACAGAAGATCATATAAAGACATTAAGAGCATTAAATATCCAGTTTGCTCAAGGGTTTGGCGTTTCTAAACCGATTCCGCTCTCTGAACACCTTACAATGTTATCGAACAAAGCTTAACCACAACATCTAAAACCATAAAATCATAAAACTTCGCAATATTATTTCAACTCACACACACCAAACTGAAACTAAATATCGCTTTTTTCAAATTTTCATGGTTCGATAGTTTACACCACCACCTTTTCACTAGCACGATTCACCACAAACTCGATGTGATAACAATCACTAAAACATATACCATCCGCGCGATTATTATTTTTATAAAAGCGAGTTTTAAGTGAAAGAATCTCGAGATACGTTAAATTTTAGTGAATTAAACACCACAAATACTTGGACAAAGCACGATACACACTGGCTATTAAGCTTGTTTGGTACTGCTGTTGGTGCGGGTATTCTATTTTTGCCGATTAACCTTGGTATTGGCGGCTTTTGGCCTCTAGTTGTGATGGCCGTTCTTGCATACCCAATGACTTACTTAGCTCACCGTGGTCTTGCCCGATTTGTCCTGTCCTCAAAGATCAAGAACGCTGATTTTACCGATGTGGTAGAAGAACACTTTGGCGCGAAAGCGGGTCGTTCAATTTCGCTGCTATACTTCCTCTCTATCTTCCCAATCCTCCTAATCTATGGCGTTGGCATTACCAATACTGTCGACAGCTTTATGGTCAATCAAGCGGGTATGGAGCCTTTACCGCGTGCCCTACTGTCTGGCGTATTAGTGTTTAGCTTAATTGCTATCATGATGGCGGGTGAAAAAGTAATGCTGCGTGCCTTTGCCATCATGGTTTATCCGTTGGTGGCGATTCTGGCGTTTCTATCATTCTACTTAATGCCAAACTGGAGCATGCCAGTAATGGACGCGCCAGAAATGTCGTCTTTTGCAAGCACCATGTGGTTGGCGATTCCTGTCGTCATTTTTTCTTTCAGCCACGCGGCAGCAATCTCAAGCTTTGCCAATGTTCAACGTCGTCACTACGGTGAGGCAGCGGATGCGAAGTCTGAGCTTATTTTACGTCGCACTAGCATCATGCTGATCGCTTTTGTGCTGTTGTTTGTCTTCTCTTGCGTGCTTGCGCTATCTCCGCAGCAGCTGGCAGAAGCAAAAGAGCAAAACGTATCTGTGTTGTCTTACTTAGCAAACGCTACGGACAATCCTTTTATTGCAACGTTAGGTCCACTTGTCGCATTTGTCGCGATCACCTCTTCTTTCCTTGGTCACTTCCTTGGTGCACGTGAAAGCTTGAATGGTTTGATCACTAAGCATTCTGATATGCCAAAGCAACGCGTAGATCGCATCAGTGTTGTTGTACTGTTTGTGTCTATTTGGATTGCTGCGATCATGAACCCTAGCATCTTGGGGATGATGGAAGCCCTGTCGGGACCTGTCATCGCAATGATCTTGTTCATTATGCCAATGCTAGCGGTATACAAAGTAAAAGGACTGCAGAAGTATCGTGGAAAAGCATCGACCTACTTTGTACTTATGACGGGAGTTATCGCAGTAAGTGCGTTGGTTTTTAGCTTGTTGAGTTAAGAATAGAGACTTAGATAGGATTTTCAGGGGAATACCTTATTTTTTGTTAAGGTAATTCCCTGAATTTTGACATATTTTCTTAGCTGTACTGATGAACTACCGTCTTATTACATAAGAGTGAAAACACCTGCGATCATAAGTACTGAAGCGATACAAGTACGACCGATAATACCAAAGCGAGAAGGTTGAATCATTTCGTTGTGCATAGGCAATCTCCTTTTTAGTTGGAACAGCCAGTTTTTCATGGCTTAATAACACTATGTCTAAAAAGATGTTTTTTCACAAGACATACCAATATTAAATATTTATGACAGCTAAATGAAATTTTAGAGATTGAAGGATTTTTTACGAGCTGTTACCCCATCGTTTATCCTCTTTATGAACAGAGTTACCTACTCATCTTTCCCCTACTCTATTGTTAAGATTTTTATGGCAACAACCTTTAACGAGAAAAGCTGAAAGACATCCGTCCAACCGTGTATTTTTGAGCAATTTGTATTAAAAACGCCGGTATTTCAGTGGCCTATTTTCACTCATTGAACAGTTACTTTTAATGTACAGATAAAACAACTAAATCTGTGGTTATTCATAGATGAGAAATGATAGACTTCTTGCGTGTTTCACTTTGAAGAGTTCGCTTTTATCAACCGTCTAAAGCTTATACCGTTTAAAACGTTACGGTATCTATTTCCGATTGTGTTTGGCGCGATGTGTTCAACCAGCAGTTTCTCTGCAGACCACGCGAACAAAGAAAGTTACCTCAGACACCATATCTCGATAAAAGACGACCCGATGTTGGAATTTTATTTCGACTCTATCGGTAAGCCTCGCTCAATCAAATCAAACGACTTCACATTACCCGCGGACGCCTCTCCGGATTCACAAGCACTTTATTACTTCGCCCGTATTTATCTTGAGCGTTACGAAGGCGTTCCAATTCCAGAGCTCCCTGACCTTGTTGAATTCGGAAAACAACATGATTTGCCTTGGGTGATTGCAGAAGCAAAGTTAAACCAAGCCGTCGAACTGATAGAAGCAGACGAAGTTTGGCAAGGCGAGCTTCTTCTGCACGATGTCATCAATATCTCTCGCCAGATTGGCTATAACTCTCTTCAAGGTCGAGCTTACCGCTGGCTTGGGAATGCAGAGGTTCAACGCGCTCAAGTACAAACCGGTTTAAAACGTTATCGAACCGCTTATGATTTGCTGGAAGGATCTGAGTTTGAAATCCAGATTGCGATGACACTCAACAACATCGCTTCACTTTATATGGAACTGTCGGACTGGGATCGGGCAAAAACCTATCTCGACCAAGCAATTAATGGCTACTTAAACAGCGATGATAAGTATGACAACAGCTTGTTCCTTGCCATCATGTATGCGAACTTAAGTGTCATTAACTATGGCATGGAAAAGTACGAAGAATCAGAACGTTACTTCGAGCAAGCAGCACAACTTTCCATGGCAACGGGCTCAGTCAGAATTAAGCATAACTCCGTTTCTAACTTATCCCAACTTCTTAGCACACTGGGTAAGATGGAAGAATCTTATCAACTTGCACAGACATGTTTAGAACTTCCGAACCCGCAAAACTTAAAAGGCCTAAAAGCCGCCTGCCACGAAGCTTTTGCCGAAGCCTACCTTAAGGATGGGAAGTATGAGCAAGCAATTGAGAGTGCAAAAACTGCATTAGAAGACCTAAGTGAAACGGCAAGTGCAGAGACTAAGCAGCAAATGGACCTGTATTTAGTACTCGCTCGCGCCAACCAAGAATTAAAACAATTTGAAAAAGCATTCGATAATTTGGGCCGTTTACGTAATTTAAAAAAAAGCTTTGATAGCCATGTTCATGGCGATGAGATGATCAATATCAAACTCGACTTAGAGGCGAAGCTGGCTCAGAAAGAATTGACCCTGCTCGAAGCGAAGAATGCGCTCCAAGCTTCTGAGCTTGAATCCCAACGCTATCGCGAAATCTTCTACTTCCTTATTGCGGCCGCTATCGGTTTTTGGCTTTTCCGTTACATTCGTCAAATGAACAAGATCAACGAAGAGTTGGCGCAGCAAAATACCACTGACCCGCTAACGAAGGTGCATAATCGTCGCTATCTGCCTAGTTGGCTGGATCAAATGGCGCGTCGAAGCCCTGCTCGTAAGTTTGCCCTTGCCGTTATTGACATTGACCATTTCAAAGCCTTCAATGACCAGTATGGCCATGACCTAGGCGATAAAATGCTGTTGCACGTTGCACGTATTCTCGACGAGGCGACACGCGCCGGAGACTTACTCGTCCGTTGGGGTGGCGAAGAGTTTGTGCTGCTGTTCGAAATTAGACACGCTGATGACTGTGCAAAAACGTTAGATCGTTTGAGACTTGCAGTTGAAAACAACAACCTTGAGGTTGACTCTGAATCGCTAGGCGCGACAATCTCACTCGGCGCAGTTAACGAGCTAAGTGCGCAAAGCATCAAACAGGAGTGGGATCAATGGTTCTTTGCCGCTGACCAAGCTCTGTACGATGCCAAACAATCTGGTCGAAACCAGTACCAAATTCACTCGACGTCATAGAAAAACACAATGAAAAAAACATGGATTCTCGCTGCACTGTCGCCATTAGTATTGGCCGCGTGCAGCAATCAGCAAGCCGCGCAATTAGGAATGAGAAGCAGCAGTGTTAATGTGTACGCTCAGCAGATGAGCAACATGCAGTTATGTGAAACCCTGTATTACAACCGCGCATCAAATCAAACCCGCGTGGCAATAGGTGCCGAATTCAACCGTCGCGGTTTGAACAAGCGTTGGTGTGATAAGGAGTATAAGAAGTTTTATGTAGAAAAAGTGGTTGACGGTCTGCTGTCTCGTAAAGAACAAGCCCCGACAGAACCTGCGGCAACCATACAACCTGCCATATAAATCATCCCATTCCATAAAAAGCAGAAAAATTCTCTAGTTTTTCTGCTTTTTAAACATGCAATCTTTCCTGCAAATATCTAGATTCTAATGTGACTTCAACCACTTATCGTCAAGAAAATGTCGTGCGTCGAAAAACAAAAGTAAATAAGATGTAAACAGTTTTCGTTTCCATTCTAAGCCGCTAGCTTTGTTTAGACCTGTTTAAAGGAGTATCGAACAGGGACAAAAATTCCAAACAAAGACATGAGGTCACAAATGGAAACACGCATTAATCGCCTATTCGCTGCAATGTTAGCAGTAGGCCTTTCTCCTGCCGTCTCGGCTTATGATCCGCTCTACTCAGAGCAATGGCACCTAGACAACACAGGCCAAACTGCATTTGCAGCAAATCCTGCCGTTACGGGTAATGACTTGAACACCAAACTAACACAAGCGATGGGCATTGCTGGTGTTGGTGTAAAAGTTGCCGTTATTGACTCTGGCGTACAGATCGATCACCCAGACCTTGCAGGTAACGTAGTCACAGGTAGTAGAAACTTCGTTGAAGACTCTTCATTCCCAGCCGATTACCCAGTTGATACAAATGGCCACGGTACCGCTGTTGCTGGCCTAATCAGTGCGGTTGGTAATAACGGTGAAGGCGTTCGCGGCGTAGCTTCTCGCTCTTCTCTAATGGGCTTTAACTGGCTCGCAAACCAAACGCTGGAAGGCTGGTTGATTTCTCACGGCATGGACGCTGCAACCAGCGATGTTCGCGTTTTCAACCAAAGTTATGGTTTTAGCCCAATCTACCCTATTCCATTCGACGAGAACGACCCGCAGTTCAAGCTCGAAATGGATGTAATGAAAGACGTCAGCGAGCGTAATGCTTGGGGTCGTGGTGCTGTCTTCGTTAAATCTGCTGGTAATGGTTACCGCTACTTCAACACTGGCCGTTTCTTCGTGCTTCCTAGCGACTTCTTCGCAGGCGGTGGCAACAAAGGCCTACCAATGCATAACGCAGCACAGTCTTACGACAATGCGAGTTACTATAACCTTGTAACCAGCGCACTTCGTGCTGACGGAACTCGTGCAAGCTACTCATCCGTTGGTGCTAACGTGTGGGTCGCAGCACCAGCAGGTGAATACGGTCAAGACTTCCCAGCAATGGTCACGACAGACTTAGTAGGCTGTGAAGAAGGTCAAAACACCAGTGCAGATTTAGGTATTAACGGCCTTCACGGCGGTACTGAGCAAGATCCGAACTGTAACTACACCAGCACAATGAATGGTACGTCTTCAGCGGCGCCAAACACCTCTGGTGCAATTGCGGCGATTATGTCAACCAACCATGCGCTGACCGCTCGTGATGTCCGTGCGTTACTAGCAGAAACAGCAAGCGTAACCGACAAAGACCACTCAGGTGTTCAACTTGAGTTCGTTAATAGCCAAGGAGACTTGGTCAGCTACGAAGCGATTTCACCATGGCAGACAAACGCAGCTGGCGTTGACTTCCATACCTTCTATGGTTTTGGCGCAGTTAACCTAGATGAAGCGATGAAACGTGCTCGTATGACAAACAATGTTCTACCTGCACAAGTTATTACACCTTGGGCAAGCAATGCGACGGAAGTGAGGGTTCCAGACGCAAGCTTGGCGGGTGGTTCTTCAGCGATTGCTATTACCGATGACATTACTGTTGAGTCAGTACAAGTGAAACTTACACTTGAACACTCGCGTCTACCAGATTTGGCAATTGAGCTGATTTCTCCATCAGGTACACGTTCAGTTCTGCAAACACCGCGTAATGGTCTCGTTGGTCAATCTCTTGATCCAACAGTAGCGGGTTATGAAAACCAGTTGATGCTTTCTAACCAATTCTACGGTGAAAACGCGAAAGGCGAATGGACACTACGAGCGATCGATACCAACGGCGATGAAGTGTTCTCATTCATTGCATATTTCAATTCTTCAGCTATCTATGATGTACCGATGGCTAACAACGCAAAACCAGGTGTTATCAAAAACTGGTCTATGCGTATCTTCGGTCACTAAGGAGTCATTCACATGAAATTTATGACATTTTCTATTCTGGCTCTATCGACAATGGCAGCGGCTGTACAAGCAGAGCAACAATTGGCTCAGCAACCTACACCTGAACTGTTTGTCGCATCTGATGCCGTGCAAATTAACGGCCAAGATTACCGTAAGCTTTCTGTTGATAGCCTTGCCGAAGCGGCAGAGCTACACGCTGGTGATGAAGTGTTTAAGAATGCGTTTAGTAACGTATCTAAAGCAACGGGCCTTATCTTTGTTACGGTGAAAAACCCAGCCGATGCTAAGGCAGTAGCTAAAGAGCTCAAACTTGACGTCGTCTTTGCACAGGGTGAATCAGCCGTATTCAAAGCTGCGGAAGGTCAAGATCTACTGGGTATCAGCGATTACCTAAATGCTGACAGTCGCGTAAAAGCGTCTAAAATTGAACTAAACAGCGGTAAATACCGTGCACAATAATTCTCTAACAAGAGAAGTTGGCCTATAAAAAATGCCTCAGCACATGCTGAGGCATTTTCTTTTCGCTTACGAGAAGCGGACAGTTTTAATCTATTGAGTTGAGAGCCTACTGAATAAAACTGATTAACTTCTTCGCGATGTCAGTGTTATTTTGCGAACCAACAAACTTATCCGCACCTTGCCCATAAGCAAACACTTGGACGTCAACTGCAGTATGGCCTTTTGTCGTCCAACCAGTGTAGCTCTTCTCATTAATGATCGCTTTCACTTCCTTGTAGAGGGCTTTAGCTGGCTCTTCACTCAATTTAGCGTATGCCAGCTTTCGACCTTGATCTTTAGATAATGACCAATCGACCGACTCATCCCATGTCGCGATCATGTCATGGGATTGCGCAAGAGACATCGCTAAAGGCCATGCTGTTTTGTGAACACCCTTAATCACCTCAGTGTCCCACTGATACTGCCCATTCGCACCAATTGTTAAGCCGCCAGTTGAGTGATCAGCGGTGATCACCAATAAAGTATCAGGGTGAGCATCGACATACGCTTTAGCCAATTCAATTGACTTAGCAAAATCATTCATCTCCGCCATCGCACACGCAATATCGTTCGCATGCCCACACCAGTCGATCTGGCTACCTTCAATCATCACGAAGAAGCCATTGTCTTGACGTTGTAATAGAGAAAGCGCTTTGTTGGTCATCTCTTCTAGGCGAGTGGGGTTTTCATCTAGTGCGAACGGAAATGCCTTATCCGCGAACAAGCCTAAGGCGGGTAAAGTTTGTAGTGCAGGAAGCTCACCAAAGTCGGCAACGTATTGGTAGCCTTGCTGCTTGAACTCGTCAACTAAATTACGGTCTTCACGCTCGAAATAGCGAACACCACCGCCCAAGAGTAGATCGACTGGTAATTTCTCACCCACTTTATTGTCGATGTAATCATTGGCGATATCGTCATAGTTTCGGCGAGATTCATTATGAGCGGCAAAACTTGCAGGCGTTGCGTGGTTAATTTGCGATGTGGCCACCAAACCTGTGGTCATGCCCTTCTCTTTCGCCATCTCTAACATCGTTTTGATCGGCTTCTTATCCGTATCCACCGCGATAGCACCATTGTAGCTTTTGATACCGGTACTCAGAGCGGTAGCACTTGCAGCACTGTCAGTAACGTAAGTCGCATCATCAGGATACGTCTTCGCCATACCAACCAAAATAGAATCAAAAACCGTCGGCTCTATTTCATCTGTGTTTGGATCATCATGATAATAGCGATAAGCGGTCGTAAAGGCTGGCCCCATGCCATCACCGATCATATAGATAATGCTCTTCGGCGCGTCACCTGCGTAAGAATGGGTCGCCAAGAGGCTCGCGGTAATTAGGGAGTATTTAAGTCTCATATCTCATCCATGACATAGTGCGATGGCACCATAAAGGCACACATCAACTTGAGTATCGTTCTAATTTGTATGCCAATACTATCATGCACTTAGGATGAAAAATGGCGTTGCTTCATAGTTTTACAACGCACATCATTTCTTGAACACAATAACCTCAGTCAACAAGTCTGCTTTATCAGTGTCATTCGGGTTATTAAGGTAGCGTTCAATGCCCAGTGGTTTGGTCTTCACTTTGATGCCATTGTGCCGAGTAAGCTTCATCGCATACGACCACGCATTCCCCAAAAATTGATACTCTCCCTTGTGTTCAATCACATAGGTGTCACTTTCGGAAATAGTTCCGGCAACAAACTCACCAGTCGCGACAACGCCAGCTTTGACAGGCAAACAAGTAATGAACTCAAAGTATCCTTGCTTCATATCCATGGATAGGTAGTAGCAAAATAGCTCACCAGTGACAGGCAGGTTTTCTTGCTCTGCCATCTCATACAATCGCGCCAAATGCGATTGCATCATGGGGCCAAGATCAGGAATCGTACCCGCACCGGATAATCCAATGTAGCTGACTTCATTTTGTTTTCGGGAACCCAAATCAGTGAGCAGGGATAACACTTGCCCTGTTTCCAACTGGCTTTTCAACATACGTAAGCCACGGTCATAATCCATCTCGATCATGGACTTAAACACGTTTTTTAGAAAGAATAAGAACCAAGGTACACGTGATTGCATTAACCACTCGACGGTACAACCAGCTTGTGACGGCGTCACGATTAAAGTAACTTTCGCATGAGTTTTTAAAGGCCGAAAGAAGTGAAGCTCCATGTCCAATCGATGCTCTTGAGTACTTTCGAGAACCATGGCACCAGTACCAATTCGTTTTCCGTTCCATTGATACCCTGCCCCTACCACACCTTGCTCATCACTGTAACTTAGCTCACAGTCAGGCTCGAGAATGATCCACGGCGACCACTCAGGCCAACGAGTACAATCTTTTAGGTAGTTGATGATTTCACTTTGTGTTCTTTCTATCTCGATACTTCGATTGGCCTGATATGAGAGCATAACCACTCCTCTGAATTCACTTTGACTCTTTTGAGTCTAATCGATATCGAATTTATTTCTTGTTTCACTGACAGTTAGATGCAAAAAAGCCAGAGTATGTTCTCTAATGCCGTTCACTTAAGGTGATCGGCATTGTTTTTTCTAGGGTATCGGCTTGGCTTTTTCTTAACGAC
>NZ_JAHGAH010000589.1:0-1030 GCF_030248475.1 Vibrio sp. D173a | reverse complement strand
CTGCGTTAGCGTACTGCCCCCTTGTACCGTACGACCCGCTTTGACGTTAACCACCATGGCACGGGCAATCGCAACAGGCGATACACCATCGTGTTGATAGAAGTTTCGGTCTTCAGTCACCTATAGGGCATCGACCATCACTTCAGGGAACTGGTTTCGCTTCAAGAATAGACGCTCTTCGTCGTTGCGCTTCTCAAGCATGCCTAACATCTTAGGTTCAATGCGCAGGTAGCCCATATCCCCTTTCTTCTCTAATGACTGAATGCGCGTTAACTCATTGCCATTAAAATGCAGCATCACATGGCGATCCGCTTCTGGTCCATCAACAAACTCAAACGGTCGACGAATCAGCTCGATCTTAGTTGAAGAGGAGGAGTACTCCCCCGGGTGGCGAGGCGCACTAACCTTACGATAGTTAAGTACATCTAACTCATTGCGCACCTGCTTGATGCTGATTGGCGTACCCGGTGACAAATCCAATACGCGGGCATACACGACAGTGGGTAGATCAAAGAGTTGTCCCTCAAAACGCTGTTTAACCACAGTGTCTAGATAAATGCCCACAAATAGTAGAATGGCCGCGACTGCAAGGCCCGCCTTCCATGTAAAGCCCCACAACATCTTCAACCAACCACGATTCGCTTTACCTCGCTTGCTCGTGGTTCGCTTCTTGGCAGGGGCTCTCGGCTTTCTCGGTTTTGCTTTGGTCGATTTAGTTTGTGGCGACTTAGCTGTCGGTGATTTTTTAGTAGGTGCCTTTTTCGCTGGCCCCTTTTTTGGTGTAAACATTTTTATCATCATCGATTCAACTGTCGTTTGGTTTTAGTGGTAGCTACGTGAGTTGCTGGATCATCCGGCCAAGGATGTTTAGGGTATCGACCTTTCATCTCTTTCTGAACCTCTTTATATGCCCCAGCCCAAAAGCCCGCTAGATCTTGCGTTATTTGCAGCGGTCGCTGTGCAGGAGAAAGTAGTTCAAGGACCACTTTTTTACGCCCTTGAGCAATTAAAGGAGAGTCCTGCTCACCAA
>NZ_JAHGAH010000588.1:0-1863 GCF_030248475.1 Vibrio sp. D173a | reverse complement strand
CCACACTCGCTCAGTACGCGCAGGTAGCCCAAACTGCCTATTGATGGCGGATATGCCATTCATGAGCTACGCAACACCAGAACAGGCTTGTGAGAACGCAGCGACTCTTGTGAGAGCGGGCGCTAACATGGTTAAGATCGAGGGTGGCAGCTGGCTGGTTGATACAGTGAAAATGCTCACTGAGCGTGCTGTTCCAGTCTGTGCGCACTTAGGCCTAACACCTCAATCTGTGAACATCTTTGGTGGTTACAAGGTACAAGGTCGTGAAGACGAGCAAGCTGACAAAATGGTTGCTGACGCTCTAGCGCTACAAGAAGCTGGTGCGCAAATCGTTCTGCTTGAGTGTGTTCCAGCTTCATTGGCAAAACGTATTACTGAAGCCTGTGATGTTCCAGTGATTGGCATTGGTGCGGGCAATGTGACCGATGGTCAGATCCTAGTTATGCACGACATGTTTGGTATTTCTGCGAACTATATGCCTAAATTCTCTAAGAATTTCTTAGCAGAAACGGGCGATATGCGTAAAGCCGTGGCAAAATATAAAGAAGATGTTGAGAGCGCACGTTTCCCTGATGACGCTCACACAATCGCTTAGGAGTTAGTATGCAATCTTTCGCTGAAGTAGCTGCTCTTCGTGAGCAGATTAAGCAGTTTAAACGTGATGGACGCACTGTAGCTTTTGTACCAACCATGGGTAACCTTCATGAAGGCCACCTTACTCTGGTAAAAAAAGCACGTGAACTGGCTGATATTGTTGTTGTTAGCATCTTCGTTAACCCAATGCAATTTGACCGTGCAGACGATCTAAACAACTACCCTCGCACTCTAGAAGCTGACTTAAGTAAGCTTACAGGCGAAGGCGTGGAGTTGGTATTCACACCAACACCAGAGATCATGTACCCAGCAGGTCTGGATAAGCAGACTTTTGTTGAAGTACCTGGCATTTCTCATATGCTAGAAGGCGCTTCTCGCCCGGGTCACTTCCGTGGTGTAGCAACGATTGTCACTAAGCTATTCAATATCGTTCAACCTGACTTCGCTTGCTTCGGTGAAAAAGACTTCGTGAGATGGACGGCCTAGCGATGAGCTCTCGCAACGGTAACCTCACGATTGATGAGCGCCAGCGTGCACCGGTTCTAGCTCGCACTATGCGTTGGATCAGTAGCGCAATCCGCGGTGGCCGTGACGATTACGCCTCTGTGATTGAAGATGCAACCGATCAGCTTCGCGCAGCCGATCTACAGCCGGATGAGATCTTCATCTGTGATGCTCGCACTCTACAAGCCATCACCCCTGAATCGACTCAAGCTGTGATTCTGATGTCTGCATTCTTAGGTAAGACACGTCTTATCGACAACCAAGTTCTCGACTTGGTAACAGAGACCAAAGAAGAAGTAAAAGAAGAGACGGCTGAATAATCTCAGTATTCTCAATACTCTCTAGTGAAAGGCTGATACTTAAGTGTCAGCCTTTTTTACATCTAGACCAATCATTGGTTTCACATACAAAAAGGGCTGACACTAATGCCAGCCCTTGCTATTTATGCTCAACTCTTATGAGCGTAAGCCAATGCCTTTCGTCACTAGGTAGTGAGCAACGCCGTAAAGCACCACAATAAAGATACCTAGCACACCAAAAGAGGTCACGATACCCACATCAGACACGCCCAAGAAGCCGTATTCACCATATACACAATCGGGTTCAACTTAGATACACCTTGCCAGAAATCAGGTAGCAGACTGATTGAGTAGAACACCCCGCCAAGATAAGTCCGTGGATCATCAAACTGATCTCTGCCCCAGTTAATCTATGCTCTTGAGATGGCGAAGAAAATGCCTGATCAATTAAGGCTTCAACTTGCGC
>NZ_JAHGAH010000587.1:0-1263 GCF_030248475.1 Vibrio sp. D173a | reverse complement strand
TTTCGGTGGGCGGGCATCGTGACGAAAGCTACTCTCTTGTTTCACAAACGCCATCGCTACATTAATTGGCGTGCCCCACTCTTCTTGCATATCGATGGCATCGTCATACCAAGACGGGTTCTCGCGAAAGATACTACACAGGTTGTCTTGCTTCTTAGGCGGAGGAGTTGCACAACCTGCTAAGAGGCTAACAGCAACACCCATAGTGACCCAAGATAACAGCTGGCGACGCTTGTTACTTAATACGGCTTGAATCCTTTCCACCATAAACTCGCTATGCTTTAAGGTACGAGAAGTAATCAGCTAAGAAGCTATCAAAGTCTTGAGTACTCGCCTCTTCGACCTGTTTCTGCGCCATCACTGAACGTGCAACCTCAGATTCCATCAGCTCTGCTGAGTAGACTTGGTATTGGTGATCACGGTGCTTCTGAGCGTACTCTTTACCTAGCTCACAGCCAACCTTGCCTAAACCGCCGTGCCTCTTAGTCTCTTCTAGTAGTTGGCCAGAGATCGTCAGTTCTGGATTATCAATCCAAGCTTCTAGGGTGTCGCATGTCTCTTGGTAAGCACGGCCACCTTGCTCAGCATCCATCAATTCTGCAATCACTCGAAGGTCTTTAAAGACGCGCTTCGCCCAATCTTGCAGCGACAGTTTCTCGCCGTGGCAACCGATTTGCAGCTCAAGACCCACTTGACGACCTTCAAGGATCACCTTGTTCCAGTTGTCACGCCAGCACTCAAGTTCACAGTTGTCCATCTCAGCAGACTCAGATAGAACACTCCAAGTTAGGAACAGGTCTAGGAAGCGAACCTGCTGCTCGGTAATACCAATTGAGCTGAACGGGTTTACATCCAATGAACGAACCTCAATGTACTCAACACCGCCGCGCGCTAGCGCTTCAGACGGTTTCTCACCACTTTTCGCCACACGTTTAGGGCGAATTGGTGCGTACAGTTCATTTTCAATCTGCAGAACGTTGCTGTTCAGTTGACGGTATTCATCGTCAACTTTAATACCGATTTCAGCAAACTCTTGTGATGGTGTGCGAATCGCTTTGTTCAGCCCTTCAAGGTATTGGTCTAGGCTATTGAAACCAATCTTAAGCACACTTTGCGCGCTGTTGGTGTAGCCAAGGTCGCTTAGGCGCAGTGCCGTTGCTTTTGGCAGGTACAAAGTGCCACCTAGCTGTTCAAACGGTAGTTTGGTTTCGCGGCCTTTGATGAATGAAGAGCAAAGCGCAGGAGATGCTCCAAAGAAGTATG
>NZ_JAHGAH010000586.1:0-901 GCF_030248475.1 Vibrio sp. D173a | reverse complement strand
AAAAGCTCAACCTAAGTTGAGCTTTGCCAATATCGATGTGAGCGAGGGAAAGTTAAAAGAAGATGTAACTCATGATGATTGCATCTTCTTTGCCTGTTGCCGTTGGGTAATAATTTCGGCGACGGTCAACCTCATTGAATCCTACCCACTCATACAAACCAAATGCGTTAAGGTTGCTTTCACGCACCTCAAGCCATGCACTTTCTGCCTTTGCTTGTTCACAGACCAATAGAAAATGCTCAATCAAAGCTTTGCCATAACCTTTGCCTTGATGGTGAGGAGCAACAGCGATGTTCAGTAGCGTTACTTCGCCAACGATGTTTTGCGCATAGAAGTACCCAACCACCTCGTCATCGACTAGCATCACGTGATGGCAGCCGCCGCGACTGTCGAGATCGCGAATCATGTTTTGTGACCAAGGGTGAGTATGAGCTAGCTGCTCAATCTGCCAGATTGCATCAAGGTGCGACTCTGACATGGAGATAAATTGACTATTCATAAGAACAAATTTGTTGCCACAAAGCTCGACGTTGCTGGTTGTTGCCATCGATGTGAGATAATAAAGGGGACTGCAGCGTTTTAGCCGCTATATCAGTATCTGATTCACACCCTGCGAATACATACTGCGCTTGTGACAGATCCAGTTTGATGCTTTTTAGCACTCGCTTAAACATCTCAGCTAGCGCGCCTTGAGGCTTTTCTGGTGAGACTAATAGTAACTGGCATGTTTCAGGCAGTTTAACGAGCTCGGTCTGATAACCAGCCAGACGCTCAGGGTGGCTCAGTTCCCACTGAGTAATCCCCATTTCTTGTAAATACTGCGCATGAATCTGTGACATGTGTTTGCCTATATGACTGAGCTCAAGGTTGAATCGAGCTGATACTAACAAAAAATAAAGGA
>NZ_JAHGAH010000585.1:0-842 GCF_030248475.1 Vibrio sp. D173a | reverse complement strand
GTGATTTGGCGCTTGGCCAATTGACGGGTTGCACAGACTCCACGGAAAACCGCTTCATCTAAGTCACAATTCCCATCTAAATAGTCCCACATCTGACGATAACCTACGCAACGAATCGATGGTAGATCAGGGTGAAGATCGTCTCGGGCGTACAACGCCTTCATTTCATCTTCAAAACCTGCCTCTATCATTTTCTCGTAACGCAGCTCGATACGACGATGCAGTTCAGCCCTTTCCTTGGGAGCTATAGCAAATTGCTTCACACGAAATGGCAGGCTATCGCCCTTCGTTTGAGTTAGCTCTGTTAATGTTTTACCCGAAATTCGAAAAACTTCCAATGCTCTTGACAGTCTTTGTGGATCATTTGGGTGAATTCTTTCCGCAGATACTGGATCAATCTCTCTTAATTGATCGTGCAGCACTTGCCATCCCTGCTCGTTTGCCTCTGCTTCGATTTGTTTGCGAATCTCTTGGTCTGCCGCCGGTAAAGGGGATAGACCTTCTAGCAATGCCTTGTAGTAAAGCATAGTACCGCCAACCAATAATGGTATTTTTCCAGCCGCAACAATGTCGTTCATCTCTTTAAGCGCGTCACGACGAAAATCTGCCGCAGAGTAAGATTCACTTGGATCCAAAATATCGATCAAGCGGTGAGGAGCAAGGGCTAACTCTTCTGCGTCTGGTTTCGCAGTACCAATATCCATATCTTTGTAAATCAGCGCCGAATCCACGCTGATGATTTCCACCGGGAATTTCTGACGTAAACGAATGGCTAGATCTGTTTTACCTGATGCGGTTGGGCCCATTAAAAACAGTGCTAAAGGTAATTTTTGAGTCATGAT
>NZ_JAHGAH010000584.1:0-866 GCF_030248475.1 Vibrio sp. D173a | reverse complement strand
CTTGTATCTGCTCTGGGCTAGCATACGCGCGGGTAAGCGCTATCACACCATGCTCCGAATCTCCACTTGAGTAGGCATTCAGACCTTGTACTCTCTGAGCAATGTTAAAATCGATAATTTTCGGCGTACCATCTCTGCATACCAGTATATTTTCAGGTTTTAGATCACCATGCAGCACTCGATTCTGGTGCGCATATTCAATGGCTAAACAGATGTCTCGAAACAACATCAGTTTTTGATCAAAATTTAGCGATTGAGTTTTCAGATGGTGATCCAAACTGACGCCATCCACAAACTCCATCACTATGTATACGGAACCTTGATAGATACCAGCGTCATAGACCTTAGCAATGTTGGAGTGACTAAGGCGTGCCAACAGTTGGGCCTCCGAAAAAAGTGTCTCTTTTCCTAAAAGCCCCAATACTTCGGGATGAAAAAACTTTATCGCATACTGATGATGGAACAGCGAATCATGCCGTTTGGCGTAGTAAACAGATGCGAATCCGCCCCTTCCTAACTCGTGGCCGATGAGATAACGATCGATGTATTCACCTTCAAAAGAAGTGGGGATTGGAGTACTTGAAGATAAATGTTCTTCTAGCGCGTCAATGACCGAGTCGCCGTTCGCGCACTTGAGCCACTGATCGACCTTCTGGGCCAGTTCAGGGGAATGATTTCGGATTTCAGTAAGAGCAGAGTTTCGCTCTAGAGTGCTTTTATCAATCAATTGATAGAAGAGTTGGGTGCTACTGAGGTTAAAGTCCATTTTAAGTATCAGTTATTATAGCCACTGGTTTTATATCCCAGAACTTTTGACCCTATCAATTGCGGGGAAATAACTTGATACAGTTTGTAGGCTCTTGAAA
>NZ_JAHGAH010000583.1:0-1134 GCF_030248475.1 Vibrio sp. D173a | reverse complement strand
GCAAAGCGCCAAGTGAGAATAGCCTTTCGACAGTTGAAGCTGGCTACCACTTGTTGAGCTTACTTCAGCCATCACGAGATTTTACCCCTCTGCTTACAGCATTTGATCGAATGATTCAGTTTCAAATCGATCAAATGCCGCCGGGTGTGTTTGAGAAAAATTACTTAGGCTAGGTGCGTCTCAGCGAAGCTTAGCTTGTTAGAACTCAGTGTGCGCTGAGAACAGTTGTTGGTGCATTTTCTGGGCGAGGTCATCGGTCATTGATGAGATATAGTCCGCAATCACCCTCATCTTACGACACTCTTCAGTGTGTGCTTGCCACTGTTTTTTAATAGGTAGCGGCAATAGACGCTCAGGGTCGGCGCTAAAGGCTTCAAACATATCCATAATGATCTGCTGTCCCTTGTATTCAATGACCTGAACTTGCGGTACTTGAATGACGTACTCACTCACGAAGTGCTTGAGCTTATCTAATGTTAGATCCATGCTTGGTTCAAGATAGGCGTTGTAAGAGAGTAATGGGTTCTCGAAGTTCGCATCAACAGGCTTAATCGAGATACTGGTCAGTAGGGCATTGACGATTCCGCCAATCGCATCTTTGCGGCGGTATTGCTCTCCAGAAAAGAGCATCTCAGTAATCGAATCTAGATGGCGAGCGATCCAAGGGTCATCGGCATCTTGCAGTTGAGGGTAGGCTGACTCCATCCACTGTGCTTTAGTTACCGAACCCAACACAATTGCATCCTCTAAATCGTGGACGCCGTAGGCGATGTCATCGGCCAGCTCCATGATTGAACAATCTAAAGACTTAAACTTGGTTTTGTTGTGCTCAAAATCGCCTACTTCGGCTTGTCTCGGCTGTTTAATAAGTGCTTGGTCGTTGTCAGAGAGCGGTGCAAGTACCCAATCAAACAGTGCTTCGTCGTGGTCGTAGATCCCTTTGGCGGGCGTCCAATCTTTGGCACGCAGTTGTCTTTGGTGCTTAACCGGTTCGTGCATCGACTTGGCTTTGATCTGACTGATCAATGATGGGTATTTAATCAGGCCGAGCAGAGTACGTCTTGATAGGTTCATACCGTGATGTTCAGTGTAAGGCTCTAGCTGGGTCACGATACGAAAAGTTAGCGCATTACC
>NZ_JAHGAH010000582.1:0-687 GCF_030248475.1 Vibrio sp. D173a | reverse complement strand
TATATTAATAAGTTGTTTTTTTGATTCTATGTTAATCAATTATTTAACTTTAGGTAATACATACTAAATATAATGTTAATTCCACCACTCCAATTAATGGAATAGCATACCCAAAAGGAGTATAGTCATTTCTCTTTTTGATTATTATGGTCGAATCCAATGCCGAAGCGCAGCAAAGAAGATACTCTTATCACAGTCAATTTAATTCTTGATACCGCCACACATCAATTACTGACAATGGGCTACGATAAGATGTCTTATACCACACTCAGTCAGGCGACAAAAATATCCCGAACAGGCATCAGCCATCACTTTCCTAAAAAGACAGACTTCCTACTGGCTCTTCAAGGGCGCTTTCTTACTGTCATTATCGATCAGCTCAATCTCACTAAGGGGCTAGTTGAGCTAGAAACCAGTTGGCGAAAAGCACTTTTCAACCAAGACTTTGTTGCTGTACTTCGCTTAACGTTCCATCACTCCGTAGTCCATCAAGGTGGCGAGGCGTTCTCTGGTCAACTGATGCACTCCGTTATTGCTGTGATTAACCATCGCATGAATACCGATGCCACCAAAAGCGTCGAGCGTTTGTTTGGCGTTAGCCTTATTCAAATCGCTGCGCGTTGATTTGCACAAATTCACCACAATGATGCCAACCCTTTTTGATAAAAGTGTCATAGATTAACGACT
>NZ_JAHGAH010000581.1:0-770 GCF_030248475.1 Vibrio sp. D173a | reverse complement strand
CAACGGCTACCAATGGGATAACCAGCATCTTGATTAAATTGATAAAGATCGCACCTAGAGGAGCGAACATAGTTGCGCTCTCGCCCATCATGGCACCCACTACAGTACCCACGATCATAGCAATAACGACTTGAATGCCGATATTGCCTAGTAAACTCTTTTCTTTTAACACTTCCGTTACCTCTGTGCTACAAAATGTAAAATTCCTAGAACTACATGCCAATGTACGTCGTACCATTGGATGAATATTTCGTGATGAGTTTTACACTTATCTGTTACATTTATCAATATGAGCAGAGACGAAAATGCATCAAAAAACGTGACATCTGGCGAGCTGATGGTAGCGCTTGTAGAACAGCGGAGTACCAGAAGAAAATTTGTAGTAAGAGAGGAACGTTGGTAAAACCAAGAACTGTCGCTAGGATGATACCCAGAACAGAAACGAGTGCGGTATTAAGCAGGCCAACGATGAATGTTCGACCATAAGAGAAGGTTTCGTCATATTCGACGAGTGTTAAACCGATACCAAAGCCAGCTTCTTGACTTAGGAAATCGAAACCGGTAGCGATGCCGCGCGCGTCCAAGTTCGTTAACGCATTGTTGACAATGGTATAGAAGAAAGCGGCGAGAGCACCAAGAGCGATGATCTGAAAGACGACCGATCTGAAAGTTGGGTTATAAAGAAGGTTTGCGCTTTTAGCTTGGGGTTTTTCCTGGGACGGAGTAAGAGTGTTGTTAGGTTTCATACTGCAATAACCTCAAATCCATTT
>NZ_JAHGAH010000580.1:0-647 GCF_030248475.1 Vibrio sp. D173a | reverse complement strand
GCAACGGTATTTATCGTTGGTGGTTTCTGGGAAGTTCTATTCTGTATGGTGCGTAAGCACGAAGTTAACGAAGGTTTCTTTGTAACTTCTATCCTTTTTGCACTTATCGTTCCGCCAACACTTCCTCTATGGCAAGCGGCATTAGGTATTACCTTCGGTGTTGTTGTTGCTAAAGAGATCTTCGGTGGTACGGGTCGTAACTTCCTTAACCCTGCACTTGCTGTCCGTGCGTTCCTATTCTTTGCATACCCTGCACAGATTTCTGGTGACGTAGTATGGACTGCAGCGGATGGTTTCTCTGGTGCAACTGCACTTAGCCAATGGGCTCAAGGCGGCGGTAGCGCTCTAGTGAACACTGTATCTGGTGAAGCAATCACGTGGATGGATGCGTTCATTGGTAACATCCCAGGTTCTATCGGTGAAGTATCGACTCTAGCACTTATGATCGGTGCTGCGATGATCGTATACATGCGTATAGCTTCATGGCGTATCATTGCTGGTGTAATGATCGGTATGATCGCTGTGTCTACGCTATTCAACGTGATCGGTTCTGACACTAATGCAATGTTCAGCATGCCTTGGCACTGGCACCTAGTTCTAGGTGGCTTCGCATTCGGTATGTTCTTCATGGCAACAGACCCAGTATC
>NZ_JAHGAH010000058.1:0-3200 GCF_030248475.1 Vibrio sp. D173a | reverse complement strand
AAATTGGCTGTTCTCAAACACACCAAATGGTGCTGATGCGAGCGCGATGCTTTACAGCATCGTCGAGACGGCGAAAGCCAACGGCCTTATCCTCTACGACTACATGGTCAAGTGCATGAAAGAGCTAGCGCAAGCTGAGCCTGATATCGATGCACTCCTACCTTGGAACTTCAAACATTAACAACATCGCCCTGTGGGTTCATGGGGCGGTTACATTCGTTTTAACTGATTCATCGCTTTAAATATATTTTTTCCTGTAACCTTTGGAGTTGTGCTTTGTTCTTAGTCGTTATAAACATTTTCCTATTGAAAGTGCACTTTTTCATTAGGTGATTCGACATTTAGAAAACATGTATGTACTTAGCAGGCAAGAATAATGTTACTGTGTTTTTTATTTTTAGCGGTAGTATACATAAATGCGTTATCAATCCTCGCCTTGTGATTCCAGCGAACAAAGACAAGAGACCACCAGAGAACGTGCAGAGCGACAACGTTTAGAGCGAAAAGCTGAATTGACATATAACACTGGTGATGAAAAGCGTTGGGCGCAAAATCGCGAGAGAGTACTCCGTGAAAGTAGGGTATCTGAGCCTCACAAAGCTATTACACCAAATCAGCCTCTTACTGATAGCTCTGTTAGTCTGAAGGCTCTATGGGAAATGATCGAAGAGACAAATAAGCAAGTTGCGAATGCGAATGCGATTTCAGGTACAAGTAAAGAGAATCATGATGCAAAGAAAGCGCTAATAGATGCTCAGAGAGATTCTCAAATAAACCGGCTTAAGGAACGCGAGAGTCAAATCACAAAGTAAGATACTCGTCGACTCAAAACGCGATGGATTTGCTTGAGTTGTTCGAAAAATGAATGATTGCTGGATGCTGCTTTCCGTTATCTTGTTCTGGCCCTTATGTGCTACAATCCGCGCAGTTTTTGTAATGAAAAGAATAGGAAACGCTTTGACTTCGTCACAGCCCCCAAAAAAGAATCCCGCTGAAGAGCAAGCGACACCGTCAAATGGTGCGCAAAATGCCAAAGCGAAGCAGGCTAATGCATCTCAAGCACAAGCTTCTCAGAATGCTGCGCCTCAGGCTCAAGTAAATAACGCGGCGTCACTGCGCAAGGCACTTAACCAGTGCATGATGCGTGACCGCTTCCGCTTGAGTAAACGAATCTCTGGTGCAAGCAAAATCAAAAAAGACGCAGCACGTAACGCTGTGTTTGATGAAATCGCATTAGACATCGCCAAATCCATGATGGTTGTGGAGCAACGTAGTAGCTACAAACCAACGATTGAATACCCTGAAATCCTGCCTGTCAGCCAAAAACGCGACGACATTGCGAAAGCGATCGAAGAAAACCAAGTGGTTATCGTTGCGGGTGAGACCGGTTCAGGTAAAACCACTCAGCTGCCAAAAATCTGTGCTGAGCTTGGTCGCGGTAAGTTCGGTCTGATTGGTCATACTCAGCCTCGTCGTCTTGCGGCGCGTTCGGTTGCAAACCGTATTGCTGAAGAGATGGAAACCAAGCTTGGTGAGTTTGTTGGTTACAAGGTTCGATTCAACGATCAGATCTCTGAAAATACCCAAATCAAATTGATGACGGACGGTATCTTGCTGGCTGAAATTCAGCATGACCGCTTCTTGAATCAATACGACACCATTATTATTGATGAAGCGCACGAGCGCAGCCTGAACATCGATTTCATCTTGGGTTACTTGAAAGAGTTACTACCACGCCGTCCTGATCTGAAAGTGATCATCACGTCGGCAACCATCGACCCTGAGCGTTTTTCAAAACACTTCAACAATGCCCCAATTATTGAAGTGTCAGGTCGTACTTACCCAGTAGAAACGCGTTACCGCCCACTAAGTGGTGATGACGATAATGATCGTGACCAACTTGAAGGTATCTTCGAAGCGGTAGACGAACTGTGCGATGAAGGTTTAGGTGACATCCTGATCTTCATGAACGGTGAGCGTGAAATCCGTGATACCGCTGATGCACTGTCTAAACGCAATCTAAAGAGCACGGAGATTGTGCCGCTTTACGCGCGTTTGTCGGCGGGTGAACAGAACAAGATTTTCCAACCTCATGCAGGTCGTCGCATTGTACTGGCAACCAACGTAGCAGAAACCTCGTTGACGGTTCCGGGCATCAAATACGTTATCGATCCAGGTACGGCGCGTATCAGCCGATACAGTTACACTTCACTAAGCGACTTTCCCATACCTAAATTTATCCGCATTTTCCTAATTTAAGTGATTACTCTAAACGATTTCTGTCCACAGGCTTCCCAACGAAGCCTGCTGGCCCGTCACGACCCTTCTTCTGTGACTGTAATAAACTGCCTCAAGTGTTTTAAAAACCGATTTTGCTCTTCATTCGAAGCGGCATAACTAGAGAAATAAAAGTTTCGATTCGCACGATAAAGGTTTCTTCCTTCATCATCATTACCATGATCCATTTCGATCATCGGAGACATGTGCCATTGAACAAGGTTATTTTTATATTTAACAGCAGGTGCTACGTAAAACTCATAATTAAGCTTAGATTCAAATGGAAGTACTCTAGTTTTTGGTCTGTTTTCCACCCCAGCCATTTTAAATGACATCAAGAGACCAGCGCCGGCGCCGATAAACATCATCGGACCAACTAAGACTACACCAACCACCGATATCGCAACCCCCACATACCCAGAGTAGCGCAGTGCAGCAAAACACGCGTCAGGTGCTAATTGAAGGTCCGAAACGATCATCCCCTTTTCGGTCAAGGTCACCGTTTGTTTCACATCAGGGTTACCGGCGTAATAGAAGTACGTCAGTATACCTCCTGAAAAAATTAAAAGAAGAAGAGCCCCCAAGAAGCCATCTGACAACGCGTCCCACACCAACCATAAGGAACCTAGGCCAAATAACGACCATAAAAAAATTGTCCCGTAATCAGTAGGAGAGACTTTCACGACTTCAAATTGATACACCACCTTGGCATCATGAACCGCTTGCTGCTGAGTTTGTTGATATTCGGGGGTCAGCTCCGGTAACGAGTCTACAGACACATACATTATTTAGGCACCTCCAACTGCACCTTGTGATTATCGATCAGTGATGGGACATCACTCTCTGCCATGGCTTTTTGTTCGCTCACGCCAGCTAAGGTTTGTCCTTGGTAGAAGCTGGCTAATTTATCGCTTTCATCATAC
>NZ_JAHGAH010000579.1:0-1489 GCF_030248475.1 Vibrio sp. D173a | reverse complement strand
ATAGGTGTTCTGGTACTAAGCCAAGACTCGCCAATAGAAAGCCGATAACAAGCGCAGTGGGAGAACTTACCCACGGGGTTAGGCAGAAAAGGGCAGCAAGATAAAAGGGGATGCTTTTGTTGAAGCTCATGTGATATCAGTGTTCGATTATTATAGGGTGAATTAGAGAGCACTATACGTTTAAATGATCGATAAGTAAGTCTAAATGAACTGAACAAACGTTAAGAAAAACTGAACGTTTGTTCCTTGTCACTATCGTACCTATTAATCTGAGCGAGCTTTAACGAAATTCGCCTCGAAGTTTTACGACCTTATCGCGCAACACATCGCATGACGCTTGTTTAGGGTCGATGGCATCACCCGCTTCGATTTCAAGCTTAGTCCAGAATCGTGTTGGCAAGCCTTTGCACGCTCGTCCTTTGTAACGGCTGAAGTAACTCCCCCATAAGCCTTTTAGTGCCATAGGGATGACTGGAACGGGTGAACGCTTGATGATCAGTTCCATACCGCGCATGAACTCACCGACCTCACCATCAGACGTTAAACGCCCTTCAGGGAAGATGCAGACAATGTGTCCATCATGCAGAGCTTGCTCGACTTCGTTGAAAGCACTGCGGATTGAACGTCGATTGGTCGCTGAAATCGGAATTACCCCAGCGCGTTTTAAGAATCGGCGAATAGGTGGCAGCTTGGCGTAGTCTTCTTCCATTATAAATCGGATTAGGCGTGGACAAACGGCACTCAATAACAAGGCGTCCATATAGCTCACATGGTTACAAATGATCAGTGCGCCACCCTTTTCAGGAAGGTGGTGAAGATTTTTGTGTTTAACGCGGTACATGGTATGCGTCACGATCCAAGTAAAGAATCGGAATGCATAAACTGATAAAAAAGGTAAAACACGATCAGTGTATTGAGGGTCGCTAGTAAGACAAACAACTCTACAATCGTCATCTCAAGCAAGCTCAAGCAGATGATACCGAGTACAGCACTGCCCACCATAAACAGTGAGTTGTAGATGTTAAGTCCTGCAATGACCTGAGCTCGCTCGTTTGGCTCTGCTCGGAACTGCATCAGTGCATACAGAGGAACAATGAAAATACCGCCTGAAATGCCCAGTAATAACAGGTAAGCAAACAGCGGCCAAAGATCTGAATGGCCAATAAATTGATTGAATGACTCAAACTGAGGCAGGCTTTCAGGAACAGCCAGCGCCATTAAAAGACCAAATAGGGAAATACCTAGGCTACCCATAGGTACGATGCCGATCTCGATACGGTGATTAGACAGCTTGTCACATGCCAACGAGCCGATGGCGATACCGACAGAGAATAGAGCCAACAGGAAAGCAACCGCACTCTCAGTGCCGTTTAGGTGAATCTTAGTAAAATTCGGGAACTGGGTTAGATAAGCCGCGCCTAAAAACCAGAACCAACTAATCGCCATTAAAGCCTGGAATGTTGGGCGGTCTTTTTTAGCAATCTTCAAG
>NZ_JAHGAH010000578.1:0-778 GCF_030248475.1 Vibrio sp. D173a | reverse complement strand
TAAAACCAACGGTACGCAACCCCGGAACAAAGCGGATGATAAAAAGACTACTGAATGCGTTGTGGCGTAATTTAGTCCTAAGTGTACGAAAGTATCGATTGGTCAGCGCTTTGTAACGAACACCTCTAAAGTAGCGTCCTGACTTACCGAGGTAGTAAAGCCCTAAGTCACCGCTTGCGATACCGATGAAAATGGCAAGTAGAGCATATTGTGGTGGAATGAGACCTTGAGTCGCTAACCCTGCCGCAGACACAATTGCTAAATCTTCAAGCAGATAAGAGAGCGCAATAATGCCGAGCATTAGCCATAGCAGCGACTCTTCTCCTGAATTTAACCATGTTTGAGTGCTTTCGACGTTGCCCATCAAATGTCCCTATCTATCCTATAGATTAATGGCTTATTGACCACTCATTGAGTGTAGTAAATGAAATAGACACGAGCAGTGGATAAAAACTTGCAGTGAGCTGCGGGATTTTTGTGCTTACTGTGCACTCTTAGGTGCTGAAATGGGGGAGGGAGTTGTGAATTTATGGAATGAGGGACTTGCTTAAAATTAGACGCTATTTATGACTAACATGCAGAAAAATAAAGACTTTTACAGGGGCGGTTTACCAATATTAAAAAAGGCTGAATCGTTAAATTCAGCCTTTTGAAACATTAACTAAAGATTATTGAAAAATCTTATTTAGTTAGGTCGATTTGGTAAACACCGAAGCCAACATCATCAGTCGCAACGCGTTTCATTGGGTATTGACCTTTTTCTTTGATGAACTGTGCT
>NZ_JAHGAH010000577.1:0-549 GCF_030248475.1 Vibrio sp. D173a | reverse complement strand
TTTCAGTAGCATACATTCCAGCGCAACCGTACCAGAAGCGAGTAGTACTGAGTCGGCAGCGGTAATTACATTGCGCGCAGTATCTTGCACAATAACAAAATCCAGCTCTGGTGCCGTTGCCTTCCAGATCTCGGTAAACTGCTGTTTGCGGGTCTCATTCACGGCTGCGACAACAAAGCCGATATCCGGGTACTTTTCATGAATGCGTTGGCAAGTTTCGATAAATGGTTGAGCAATCAGCTTCATTTCACCGCCACGGCTACCAGGAAGCACGGCTAACCATTTCTTGTCTTGCTCTAAACCGAGCAATTCACGCGCTTCTGCCTGATTTGGTTCTAGAGGAATCGCATCAGCTAACGTATGCCCAACGAACTCACAAGCAACGTTATATTTGTCGTAAAACGCCTTTTCGAATGGAAGGAATGCCAATACTAAGTCGGTCGCTTTATCGATTTTGAAGATGCGTTTAGGACGCCACGCCCACACAGATGGACTCACATAGTGAACCGTTTTAATGCCTGCATTTTTTAGGTCTAACTCAAGACGTAA
>NZ_JAHGAH010000576.1:0-1135 GCF_030248475.1 Vibrio sp. D173a | reverse complement strand
ACATGTTGTCAGCTCAACAGAACCACATCGACTTTGTGTTTTACGCGCCTTATTCCAATGTAAAAGAGAAGATGATTGAGCAATGTCACTTGCAACAACACTTGATTATCGATGACTTTTCAACTGTGAGATTCTAATCATGAGTAATGAGAAAACCTTTGCTGTCGTTATTCCAGCACGTTACGAATCAAGTCGATTCCCGGGTAAACCATTAGTCGACATTTGTGGTAAGCCAATGATACAGCACGTCTGGGAGCGTTGCTGCTTAGCTGTGGGACAAGAAAAAGTATACGTGGCAACCGATGATGCTCGTATCCAAAGTGCCGTTGAAACCTTTGGTGGTCAGGTTGTGATGACAAGCTCGGAGTGCTTAACGGGCACCGACAGACTGGCAGAAGCCAACCTACAGCTTAACTGTGACTTCATTGTGAATGTCCAAGGTGACGAGCCGCTAATCAATCCAGATGATATCAATACGGTAATTAAGGCTTTCTTGAAGAGTGGCAATGTGACCAATGCTATGTGTGCCATTACTTCAGAGCAAGAGTTTCGCTCTTTTACTGTGCCGAAAGTTACTTTTAGTCAATCTGGTAAGTTACTTTACATGAGTCGAGCAGGCATTCCTCAGACGAAAACGGGCGAATATCAATTTGGTTACAAGCAAGTGTGTATCTACGCTTTCTCAAAAGAGCAACTGGCCTTCTTCTACAGTAACAAAGCGAAGACTCGCCATGAGCAAGTAGAAGACATAGAGATACTGCGCTTCCTAGAGTCTGATTACATCGTTGATATGGTCGAAGTTAAAGCGGGGTCTCTTGCTGTTGATATACCAAGTGATACCGGTGCTGTTATTGAAAAAATACTTAGGAAGTAACCATACTGTTTATCTCGGATAATTAAATGATAGAAAATCACTATTATATTTACAATTAAAATTGAGGCTTAGATTGAACAAGATAATTATAGACCTAGATGGGACTCTTACGTTGGGTGATACAAATAATTACAAGGAGGTATTACCAAATTTAGAAGTTATAGAAGCACTCAAAGGCTACAAAAATAAAGGTTATGAAATCATAGTTTTTACTGCGAGAAATATGAGAACGTATGAGAATAATGTTGGGAAAATTAATAT
>NZ_JAHGAH010000575.1:0-838 GCF_030248475.1 Vibrio sp. D173a | reverse complement strand
TTACCTTAATTGGGTATACCAACAAGTAGCGGTTGTCGTATTGGTATTCATCGATAGCTTGGTTGAACGCGTTACAAATATTATGTACTCGTTGATGAACAATCTGCGGGAATCGCACCAATGCAGGTAAGCCGACATTCTTCTGTTCAAGCTGCTTTACAATATTGCTTAAAGGAATTTGATGATCCATTTTGCTTGGAGAGACATACACTTCTCCATTGTCATCAATACCGTAGAAACCTTGGCTCCAGTGCTTAACATTATATTCTGCACGGATGCGATCTAAATTAACTGATTGTTCCATTTCAAGAGACCTCACAATATAGGGCCATCACCAAGTAACACCCTGTTCATACATGCGGCATTACCCAAGTTAAATCGATAAGTTACGATTCGTTGGGCGCATTAACTGATATTCTGGCGAGCGAGTCCAATCATAGATATTTGTCGTCTCGACAAACGCTTTTTTAGACACGCCTGAGATAACGGTACATCAAGGTTTGCCGCCAATTCTGGAGCTAATACGCACCGTGTACAAAGTCAGATTTTTTTCGCGACCCATAAGAAAACCCCATTCAACTTCTTTTTCTGAGCACGCTTACCTTGTTTTTCTGAACACACCAACCTTGCACATTTTTTAAACTTTTTCTTATCGTTCCTTGTAAAACAAAAAGGGCTAGTATAAATTTAAACCACTGACCGATCGGTCAGCCAGCTAAACGGGGAGTAAAATGCAATGAACCAAAATCCAATAACCAATGATGAATCGACTGTCGGTGTTGATATGAACGCGATGTTTTCGGCTCAAAAAGCACACTTTCGTACTAACTCGAATCCC
>NZ_JAHGAH010000574.1:0-651 GCF_030248475.1 Vibrio sp. D173a | reverse complement strand
ATGAGTTCTCCGCACTATTTCAGGGGATAGAAGAGAGCTTTGAAGCAACGGTAGAGGCAACACCAGCAAAACCAATCACAGTGCAAGTCACCGACGATGAAACCGTCACCATTATTGACTTTAAAGGGCTAAATGATCTGTTTGGTGATACCGATGTGGCAATGTCACTACTTATAGAGTTTGAGATAAGCTTTATCGAAGATTGGGAGACGATTGGACAATTGTGGAAGGAACAGAAGTTCAAATCGCTTAAGACTGCTGCGCATCGCGTTAAGGGGGCTGCGAAAATGGTCGCTTGTGACGCACTGGCCAATCCGCTGGCGAGTATTGAAGCTCTATCGGATGATCTTGCTTCACAATCAGTCGATGTATCAACGGTTGAAGCCCAAATGAATGGCTACATTCAAGACGTTCAACGGGTATCTGCGCAATTCGCACAAGAGCTCGAACAACTGCGAGCAACCCAAACCAAAACACCACAATCAAAGGCCTACTCTTTCGAGTAAGCCTTGAGTTCATTCATACGCTCGCTTGTCACGTTCAGACGCTGCGATTAAGCGGGCGTATTATTGAGGATAATCTCGCGAATGGATTTAAGCGTTGCCTCCGTCGAGTGGTAGTCCAGCTCAACCTCGGTGAAAATGCCATCCA
>NZ_JAHGAH010000573.1:0-656 GCF_030248475.1 Vibrio sp. D173a | reverse complement strand
TCTTGCAACATAGCGTGCACGCGTTTGCGCTGCTCTTGCAAGTTTGCGTCTGCTACTGGTTTCTCAACAGACTCACGAGTCAAACTTACAGGCTCAACAGAACCCGCAAATGGGATCGTTTGGAGCACAGGCAGTTGTTCTGCTTCTGAGGCTGCAGGATCGCTGCCACCATACTGTTGTACACCTAAAATAACCGCTAGTGACACACATGCCGCGACGGCAACTTGACCAAACTGCTGAAGCCAAGCTGGCATTTGGCGTTTTGCCTGTTGAGGTTTAGGTTGTTCTTCATGCACTTCTTGAACAGTAGGTTGGTTCTGCTCTGGGCGCAGTGAATGCACATTAGTCAGTTTGTTGTGTGCAGGCTCGTTCTCAAGCGCTGCGGCCACACTGTCTGCAATGTTCCATTCCAGCGTTTCTGGCGCATCGCCTCGCATGACATCACCGATTAAATGGTAACTCTGCCAGGTATCCTTGCTTTCTTGATCGGACTCCAACTCTGCAATCAGAGCTTTATCGATCGTTTCACCATCCATGAGTGCCGAAAGCTTTTCTTTATCAGCCATTATTTTCACCATAATTATTACAAGTTTTAGCGTTGTAAAAGAGGTTTAATCTTCTTTTCCACCGCTTCACGAGCACGGAAAATACGCGAA
>NZ_JAHGAH010000572.1:0-875 GCF_030248475.1 Vibrio sp. D173a | reverse complement strand
GGAAACATTCGTAATATATGAACATAAAATCATTACAGTTATTCATACATTTGTGTGACAGCAAAAACTTCAGCAAGACTGCGGCGGCGATGCACGTCAGCCCATCGGCTTTAAGTCGCCAAATACAGAAACTCGAAGATGAAACAGGGCAAGAGCTGCTGATTCGAGATAACCGTAGTGTCGACCTCACTCCAGCAGGAAAACAACTGCTTCCCGTTGCACTCAATATTGTCAGTGAATGGCAACAGTACAACCTTCATTTAAAGGGCGGAGAGCAAGAGCTGAAAGGTGAGATTCGAATCTTCTGTTCAGTGACAGCAAGCTATAGTCATTTGCCTGAGTTAATTACTGAGTTTCGAGCTCTCCATCCTTATATTGAATTTAAACTCTCAACGGGCGACCCAGCTCAAGCAATAGATAAGATCCTCAATGACGAAGTCGATATCGCTATTTCCGCAAAGCCAGATATCCTTCCATCACGCCTGGAGTTTGAAACGATTAGTGATATCCCGCTATCTGTTATCTCTCCAGCAGGAGTCAGTAGCTTCAGCCAACAACTACAGTCTGAACACATCGATTGGAATGATCTGCCATTCATCATCCCAGAAGCAGGCACAGCTCGTGAGCGCGCCAATGCCTGGTTTAAGAAGCTGAAAATCAAACCTAATATCTATGCTCAGGTATCTGGACATGAAGCGATCGTTAGTATGGTGGCGCTTGGGTGTGGTATTGGAATTGCCCCAGATGTGGTGATCAATAACAGCCCAGTAAGAGATAAGGTTGAACGCTTAAAGATAGAACCGATCAAGCCCTTTGAATTAGGCGTATGCTGTAAGCGAGCGCAATTAGATAACCCACTCATTCGCGCATTCTGG
>NZ_JAHGAH010000571.1:0-1202 GCF_030248475.1 Vibrio sp. D173a | reverse complement strand
AACATGGAAATCCACTTGAACCGTAAGATTGCTGAGAAACGTGTTTTCCCTGCAATCGACTTCAACCGCTCAGGTACTCGTCGTGAAGAGCTACTGACTAAGAACGATGAGCTGCAGAAGATGTGGATCCTACGTAAGATTGTTCACCCAATGGGCGAAATTGATGCAATGGAATTCCTGATCGACAAGCTAGCGATGACAAAAACCAATGATGAGTTCTTTGACGCAATGCGTCGTCAGTAATCTTGACTGATTATTGAGAATCAAGACTAAGCGCTGCCTAAGGGGAGCGCTTTTTATTTGCATTTTTGGTCGGCAGCTTGCAGAATAACCAAAAGTGTTACAAGGAAGTTAAAATGCAACATGGACTGTTGTCGTCATTACTCCTGTCTACTTCACTGTTATTCGCCCCTGTAGGTGCTTCGTATGCTACAGAGATGTCTCCTCAAACAGTCGAAACTTGGCTTGAGAATGACCAAGTAAATCAAAAGACCTCTGAATTGTTAGAGTTAGTGATGCGTGATGAAGTGAACTCACTGCGCTTTGCACTCGAACGCCTTACGTTTCCTCAGCAAGAGGTCGCACGCTATCAACTGCTCAAAAAGCTCGAGCAGCAAAAGATTGTGCTGACACCGAAAATGTCGATCTTCATCGAGCAGCAATTAGCGATCACGCCAACCTATCAAGTATTAGAGCGTGGTGATGGCTATGAATTTACGGTTCCAGCCTTTAATTATCCATCTATAGCGAATCGCCTGATTAAACAATTCCGCGCAGACCAAAATACCTTGGTGTTTGTGTTGAACGCTGAAAAGCATGATTTGGAATTGAAAGAGTGGTTATCTGGCCCCGAACATCAAGTTCAGACCCGTGAAGCACTGTTAATCCGCGAGCTGGATAGCCTTTCTCCTGAAGCGGTGGATTACCTAGCGAAACAGTTAACTGACTCGCCAATCGTGAGTTGGTTACCATCGACCGAAGTGGTCGTACGCTTGGCACAAGTCAGCGAAGAGAGTAAATCGCCATTTGCTCTTGAACAGGTCATGGCAGCGACTAAAAACCCGAGATTGAAAGAAGAAGCTATTACTCTGCTGACGAGAGTGAACCCGCTTTCACAAGAGGTGAAAGACTTTTTAGTTTCTCGTATGGCTATTGCCGATGACGCTCCATTGGTTGCTCGTGAGTTGGCCAAGCAAGGGCAC
>NZ_JAHGAH010000570.1:0-850 GCF_030248475.1 Vibrio sp. D173a | reverse complement strand
TGGATAACCATAGGATTGATCCCTAAATCGCCACTGTGATCATTTATTAACCACACTGCATTTTCATTTGAATCTGATAAAATTGGCGTTTTACCAACTCGAAGTGTTATGAAACCTGAACCACAAACGGAAGCAGAGCTGCTCGAACGAGCCTACGCCATTGCCGGTATGACCTTTCAAGAACTGGCTGATGAAGCAGAGATGACCATGCCCAAGGATCTTAAACGAGATAAGGGTTGGGTTGGACAACTCTTGGAGTGGCATTTAGGAGCGCCAGCAGGCAGTAAGCCTGAACAAGACTTTGCGCACTTAGGCATTGAGCTCAAAAGCATTCCGATCAGTTATAGTGGTAAGCCATTAGAAACCACCTTTGTGTGTGTAGCTCCTCTGATGGGTGTTCAAGGCCTGACTTGGGAAACCAGTCACGTCCGCAATAAACTCTCTAAAGTGCTGTGGATCCCTGTAGAGGGCGAGCGCGAGATCCCGCTGGCAGATCGTCACGTAGGATCACCGCTGTTGTGGACGCCAAGTAAAGAGGAAGAAGAGATTCTCAAGCGAGATTGGGAAGAACTGATGGAGTTGATCGTTTTAGGTAATGTCGAGCAGATCACGGCACGTCATGGTGAAGCACTGCATCTTCGTCCAAAAGCAGCGCACAGCCGAGTGCTGACCGAGGCCTACGGTGCGAGTGGCAAGCCAATAAAAACCAAACCTCGCGGATTCTACTTAAGAACTCAGTTTACTCATCATTTACTAACAAAACACTACGCTTAACAGAGAGTTAGTACTACTTACCGACACCAGTTTAATGTGGGTTAAGTGCAAGCTCTATATCGCAATAGCGCTGGCT
>NZ_JAHGAH010000057.1:0-3970 GCF_030248475.1 Vibrio sp. D173a | reverse complement strand
TCTTTTTCGAATCGGAGAGAGTTGTTAAAGAAGATACGGTCACAGTATTCATAGTCATAAAACGGTTAAGGAAGTTGGTAACAGTTTACCTTTTACAAATCGTAATAAGTAGTGTCTATGGAATTTTCGATTGTTTATATCTTGTCCTAGGTGCGCTCAACAAGAGCCGTTGAGTTTAGCGGAGATCGAACCCGCATCATCAGCTTGGAAGGCTGAGGTAATAGCCATTATACGATGTACGCAAGCGGTATTTTATTCTCTTTGAAAACCAGTGAAATATCGAGAAGAATTAACTTATACACTCTAAAATTACAGACAGTGAATGCCCTCTGTACTGAAGATAACGGATCATCTTCGCCTTCTCATTTTGCTCTTGAGGTAGACCATCGCCAAACTTCTTCTCTTTCGCTTTAAAACAAAGTTCAAACCAATCTACATCGGTATCTTCAAGAACTTGTTCAATCACGAGTGGGTCAAGCCCCTTCTGTCGCAATTCCTGCTTAATACGCGACATCCCATGAAGCTTCCTCAACTGTTTTGATATCTCTTTTTCCGCCAATCGCGCATCATCAAGGTAATGATGAGATAACAGGCGTTCCATCACTCGATCAACAATTTCGTCGTTATTGTTTTGGCGAGAAAGATGGCGGCGCATTTCGCCTGATGAGTAATCTCGCTTTGCCAGTAGCCCTACTGCAAAATCATACAACCGCTCTTGAGACATGTTTAGTAGCCAACGCAAATGAAAAAGACTGCATTAAATAATACATAAGCACTCCGTTTTGCAATACTGTCTATATAAACATATATATATTTAAACACTACCAATTCGAATTATAGAGCGACAACTAGCTTGACCGATCGGTTTAGGCTAATTGTCGCTCAATACGAATTGAGTATGGTGTTTGATTTTGGTGTGCGTAGGGTTGTAAATCAAGAATTATCGAACCAAATTACAGTATCTTTCTAATGGTTCGCATGAAGTATACTCAAATCGAACCGATGATAAGCAACCATGTTTATAAGAGTCTATTTACGCGCCTCCACCACAGAGCAAGATGCCGATCGAGCAAAAAACGAACTGCAGGCTTTTGCTCACGAACACAACGTACGTATTGCCAGTTTTTACACTGAACAATTATCAGGCACTAAATTAGAAAGAGCTAAATTAGACTGTTTAATTGAACATTTGCATCGAGGTGATGTTTTACTTATCGAAAAAGTAGATCGCCTATCTCGCCTCCCCTTTGAACAATGGAAGGAACTCAAACAAAAGTTAGTAGAAGCCGGTATTAATATTGTTGTACTCGATCAACTGATGACACACGCTGTTCTCAGCCATAGCTGATCAAAAAACATCCATGATTTCACGAGTGCTAACAGAGTTTATGATCGACTTAGCCGCAGCGATGGCCAGAGACGATTATGAGACTCGGCGAAAACGCCAAGCTCAAGGGATAGAAAAAGCCAAAGCATTAGGTAAATACCAGGGTCGAAAGCCAGACTTAAAACTGAGAGAAAACATCCAGCTTTTACTTACAGAGGGCAAGAGCTGGTCGCAAATACAAGAACTATTGGGATGCAGTCGCTCAACGATTGCAGCAGTAAAGAAATTAACCGCAACAGCGCAGTCTAATTCTCAAAAAGGCTTCGTAACCAATTGACATTACTGAGTAAGTATTTGTTTAACTGTACAAAGGTGGCATTTTTGCTATGCGTTGCGTTTAGTGTTTAAGGTAGTATGCGGAAGCATTGGTATTGCGTTGCTCACATCAACTTAACTAGGCTACATGCATTCAATAATAAGATAGGTATTACAAGTGGTTAGCTATACCGTAGAACAGTTACGAGAAGATGGTCCTCAATACGCAATGGCTTTGCTGTTAAATGCTCTGGAAAGCGGAGAACCATTTGTTACTTATGGCGCAATTAAGCGCGAGCTTGAAAACCAATGGGCTGTAGATACGATTTTTCCAACACAAATTGGTTATGTTGCAGGCTCTTTGATGAATCAAATTTTAGAGCTTGATGAGAATGCTCCCTTAATTAATGTACTTATTACCAGAAGCAACGGTATCCCTGGAGCAGGGGTATTACTGGATGGGTAAATTTGATTGGTGTGGGACAAACAAAAACAATGTATACGCCATATGAATTGAAAGACATTGAGCGTTACCTACAGCATCAAAGTGATAATTACGATCACCACTATTCGCCGGATGAACCAGTGTTGGTCAAAATGTAAGCATAACAAACGTTTAAGACGTCAACGGGAAAAGTGACTTTTGCTACTCTCTGGTGATTGTTGCGCTGAAACAGGCAAAAGCCGCTCTGAACTTGTTTATTTAACGTAATACATCTAATCAACACCACGGAATGCGATATGGTAAACTTTTTTTACATTGGGTTTAAAAATGTCCGCCACTCTCCCCCTTCCAGGTTCGCATGAGCGCTTAGGTAATTTTCGATACTCTTGCGAGAGACAAAGGATTCAACGACGCTTCTCTGAACCGGTTGGAAAAAGTCGCGCTCGATGAGACTAGCGAGCAACCTGAGTTCATCATAAGTAGCGTTTTGGTTTAGGGTGTGGTTAATGCTACAATTCACTTGCATTGAAATTCCCTCCTAGGGTTTTAGTGCCCCCTTGGTGTTCGTCGGCAAACCAGCATCAAGGGGTTTTACATAACACATCACGTAAATACGATATTGTATTTACAAATTAGGCAATACAATTTAGTAAATACGTTAATGTAAATACAAAAAGGAACATACAACTTTGTATTTACTCGTTCCCAGTCTTCATTTTCTGAACAGCCGTTTCTATAACCGCAGTCACAGTCATTCCATTTTTACCAGCAACCAGCTTTAACATCGCATAGTCTTTAATACTAAGTCTAAAAGTCATACTTCCTGATTTAGATAACTCTAAATTTGAAATAGCAGAAATGAAAGAATCTAACTCGTCTCCATTCATACCATCTACGGAACTCTTCGCATCTTTCCAAGACATCGACGTAATGTTAATACAAGAACGTAAATACGAATCTGTATTTACGTTAAGCCCAAGATCTTCATCGGCTAGATTCTTGGCGTCATTTTTAACTAAAGCCATTATAACAACACCTCTAATAGCAATGCGGATATATCATTAATTTCTCGATTTCTAGGTGCATCAGAAAAAGCAATACGGGTGTTTATTTGCTTTTTCGCGACACGCCCATATTTTGAGAGCTCATCTCGATATGGTTTGTAATTAGAATTAGCTACGCAACCATTTAGAAAAAAGACAACCTTATCTAATACACCAACTTTATCTAGTCGCTGCACCATCCGGCTAACTTCCTTCATATCATCTTTTGATGGGCGAACAGGAACTAGAATTATTGAATCGACCTCTTTCGCCGCTGTAAGTAACTCTACATTTTTATCAGTATGAGCGCCTTGAGTATCATAGATAAAGAAATCAGCTTCTTCTTCTTTAGAAACTAACTCTGGATTATTTGCCATCCAATCCGCATAGTGTTGTTGCGGATCCATATCGTCTCCCGCTACCTTTTTCTGGTTGTTATTCCCTAAAACTAAATGAGCCAATTTTGCATGAGTAGACTTCCCTACTCCACCTTTTGATGAATAGTAAATTATATACTTCATATGTATGCACACTTATGTATTTACGTGAATGTACATACACAATAGCAAGATAAGCCAAATTGTAAAGTCATTTTCGTATTTACGCAATTGTAAATACGAAAGACACATTTTAACAGGAGGCCCTTTCTGCACTAGCCTTTAGTCAGTCAAACAATTAATACATAAGTGTAAAATAGTACGGTATATACGAATGAAAGTAGTTGGTATAGTATCGACAGATAAAATGGGGATACGCAGAATGAAGACACCAACATCAATACATGATGGATTGTTTAAGTCGTTCCTGACCGTACCAGAGACAGCGAGAGACTTTCTCGAT
>NZ_JAHGAH010000569.1:0-946 GCF_030248475.1 Vibrio sp. D173a | reverse complement strand
TTTATGGAGCGCTTACCAAGAGGTTCTGATTATGAGAAAGCGCAGAGTGCAGTCAAAACGTTTGAATAAGACAGTGGCTGCTAACCGCCGCAAGCTTAAGCTGACGAGTATGAAAAAGAAAGTCAGTGCACGTAACCGTGTTTTCGTTCACCTAGTGAATCACTGAGAACTTGAAGCAAACATCTACTCTTGGGTAGGTGTTTGCTAAAAATACTTCTAGCCGAAAAAACTCATTCTCCTTTCAACTTACTTATCTTTTTTTTCCTGCTCGTTTTCCAACGCCTTTTGCGCTTGTTTCTTCGCTTTAATTTCTTTGCGGCGACGTTTAAAGAACGCTTGCAACTGAGAGCGGCATTCTTCTTCCAGCAGCCCATTTTCAACTGTTGCGTAATGGTACGCTGCTTGGCTTTCAAACAAGTTTAATACCGTTCCTGCAGCGCCTGCTTTTAAGTCAGGCGCACCGTAAACGACGCGTTTCACTCGGCTGTGTAACAATGCCCCAGCACACATTGGGCAAGGCTCTAGCGTGACATACAAAG
This sequence comes from Vibrio sp. D173a, assembly GCF_030248475.1. Classification (NCBI taxonomy): domain Bacteria; kingdom Pseudomonadati; phylum Pseudomonadota; class Gammaproteobacteria; order Vibrionales; family Vibrionaceae; genus Vibrio; species Vibrio sp. D173a. The sequence continues at coordinate 407 of NZ_JAHGAH010000569.1, read as the reverse complement.
TGGTATCAAGCAGTCGATAGTTTCCTAGAGCTTCACCCGCTTTACGCAAAGTTTGGATCTCCGCATGCGCCGTCGCATCATGAGCGCAAATAGAACGGTTCCAACCTTCCGCAATGATCTCTCCGTCTTTCACTAGAACAGCACCAACCGGCACTTCCCCTTCTGCTTCTGCTTGCTCTGCAAGCTCCATCGCACGGCGCATAAATAGTTCGTCTTGAGGGGAAAACTGAGAATCTGACAAAAGGAGGCTCCGGTATTTGGGATAGGTCGTAATTGAAAGTGGATTTTAACCTTCAAAGAGGGGAAGTGGAAGCGGATGCGGGATGCGGGATGCGGGATGCGGGATGCGGGATGCGGGATGCGGGATGCGGGATGCGGGATGCGGGATGCGATTTATTTTGTTTTTC
>NZ_JAHGAH010000568.1:0-560 GCF_030248475.1 Vibrio sp. D173a | reverse complement strand
TCTGCAAGTTAACCTGAGTTTGGTATTCGTGCCCTTCACGCAAACCAGATTCAGCCAATACGCGCGCCAGTACCACTTCACCCCAATTACCTTGCTGCTTGTTATCGCCTTTAAGGGCTTGGGTTAGGTTCACCGCTTCACGAGTCATGCTTTCATTCAAACGTTGTAGGTTCTTAAGCTCATGAACTAGGGTATGGCGCTCTTTCGCTTCTTGGCTAAAGCTGTCGTTAACCTGCCTCTTAAAGCCTTCGAGTTGCTCTTTGAGTGGTGAAAGTAGCCCTTCAAGGCTCTGTCTGTTTTGCTGATCGACCTTGGCGGTTTTCGCTTCAAATAGTTGGTTCGCGAGGTGCCGTCTCTGCTTGCTCTAGCAGTTGCAGCTTCTCGTGATTGGCAAGGTTCTCTTGGTCATGACGTGCTTCTTGCTCACGCAGTTCGGCTTCAAGCTCCGATTTCTGATCTTTTAGCGTGTTTATCTCATCGAAATATTGCTGACGCTCTTGTTTAACCGCCTCGAAATAGCGCAGCTTTTCCATCGCAGCCATCACCTTGCCGTGGGCTTG
>NZ_JAHGAH010000567.1:0-559 GCF_030248475.1 Vibrio sp. D173a | reverse complement strand
GAATTCAAAAAGTCGACAACGATCTATTTGCCGATGTTGAACAAGGCATGCAGCCCTACCCGTTCCCATTACAAAAACAGGCACACCTAGCAATCAGCTACTGGAACGAACAGAAACAACCTTGGATCTGGTTCTTGAAGTTCAAACTCGATGAGCGCGGCCTATTAAGCCAAGCGGATATCGGTAACTTCTTAAAATTCGTACTAGAGGCGATGGGTACACGTTTGAGCGGTGATATGAGCGAAGAGCAGCAGCAGAAGCTCTCTAACAACCCATACACCTTTAAGCCATCAGAAGACAAAATGGCGGTATTCCATAGCCAAGTTCGCGCAGAGCTATCACTGCCAACGAGCCAGTACTATGAGCATGCACGGCGTCGCGATTCGTAAAGCGCTTCGCAAACTCCCTTCTGAGCCTCTCTATGCAACCCTTGGCGCTCTGGAGCACGCAACACTGAGCGATAAGCTAGCAGAACGAATTCAAGAGATAGCGGATGACCAAATCAAAAGCCAAAACCCAGACCTGTTCTTGCTGTCTGCATTAGTTCGTGCTCTATCAG
>NZ_JAHGAH010000566.1:0-558 GCF_030248475.1 Vibrio sp. D173a | reverse complement strand
AGGCCCTAGAAAATGAAGCTGTGCAATCCAAGATAGTGAACTTCGAGATCACAGATATCAAAGCCGACTTAAACCGCGGCCACCTATCATTACCGTCGTTGCACATTATTGGTGCAACACGACAAGGCGACCAACCACAGCCAGTAACACTGACTGGTGAAGTCGCTGGAGAGCTTGATCTCGTGACACCACAGACGCACAGTTTAACGCTTACGCTGTCGAGTGAATGCTACGAAGTTTCTGGTTTAATCACCCAAGCGCAGCTCGTGCACAAAGAGAGCTGCCAATAAAAAACGCCACTCAAAAGAGTGGCGTTGTTTAAGAGATTAAAATGCATTATTCCGAGACGTTTTGCGTGGAACTAAGAACTTTTTTATAGTCTGGGATCAGCATGTAGGTTCCAGTGAACTCAACCGCCGCCACATCACCACTGTGAATCGTCACATGGATGATGATTCGCGCCTTGCGCCCGGATGCGAGTCGGTCTAAATCGCCACTGATTCCATCTAGAGAGGTTGAAGCCACTGGGTTCTGCTCAACTGGATGACGATAGCGAAT
>NZ_JAHGAH010000565.1:0-779 GCF_030248475.1 Vibrio sp. D173a | reverse complement strand
GGCACAATCCCCGCTCGCGTTTTATGGCTCTAGCCTATTCTTTCCGCAGTGATCTTGATTAGTGAAGTCAGGATAGGGCTAATTCTCAGCACGACTTTCTTAATCTTTATCAGCTGCTTAATGACAATACTACCCGCCAAATTCGCGCTGCCATTTAACAGTACTCATCGCTTTTCTCTTAGCTTGGTGACCATGAGTGCCGTGTGTCATGTCTCCTCATACTATTACACCAAGGCTGTCAGCTACATTCAGCGCCTATACCAAGAAGGGATTGAAGATCTGGCTTACCGTGACCAATTGACTGGGCTTGCTAATCGATGGAGCTTTGAACGTTGGGCAATAGAGAAACTCAATACCATCAACCCGAACAACAGCGTTACCGCCTTAGTCTTCTTAGATATTGATAACTTTAAAACCATCAATGACAGCTTTGGACACGATGTTGGCGATAGCGTGTTGCAGCACTTTGCACAACGTCTGAAAAATAACGTTCGCAACAAAGACAGAACCACCCACAACCACGACTATTCGATTGCCCGTTTTGCTGGCGATGAGTTTGTATTAGTGCTTTATGATGTGCGAAGTAAGAAAGATCTAGATGGTATTTTACAGAGGATAAGCGGGTTATTTGAAAACGAGAACCTAACTAACAACCAAGTGGGCACCCTCACTTTGAGTATTGGTGTAGCGATGTATCCAACCGATGCCACAGACCTTGCCGAACTGACACGCTGCGCAGACAAAGCGATGTATTTTGCCAAGCATTCCGGCAAGAATCG
>NZ_JAHGAH010000564.1:0-856 GCF_030248475.1 Vibrio sp. D173a | reverse complement strand
AATGAAGTAAACCAACCGCCGTAGAATGATACGGCTCTTTAACATAATCGGTTAAACCGCTAACTTCTAACGGCTTACCCACTCGAACTTGATTGCGGAATACACGTTCCGCACACTCTACTAATCCGTCAATCTGTGCAGCGCCACCGGTTAAAACCACACCAGCAGCAAGATGATGTTTAATACCTTCATCTCTTAACTGTAGTTGAACAGTATCAATAGTTTGGTTAACGAGGCCCATTAATTCTGTATAACGCGGCTCAATCACCTCTGAAAGTGTTTGTCGTTGCAAACTACGAGATGGTCGACCACCCACACTTGGGACGTTAACTGAGTCATCCTTGCTTACGAGTTCACTCAGAGCGCAACCATGGTTTACTTTGATCTCTTCGGCGTCACTCACTGGTGTGCCGAATGCGAAGGCAATATCACTGGTTACTGCATTTCCTGCATAGGAAAAGACTTCTGTGTGTCGAAGCGCGCCACCGGTCCAGATGGAAATATCCATCGTTCCTGCACCAATATCGACCACACAAACTCCAAGCTCTCTCTCGTCTTCAGTGATTACCGCATTACTTGAGGCAAGCCCTGAAAACACGATCTGCTCTACGGTGAGACCACATCGTTCAACAGCTTTAATAATGTTTCTCGCCATATCACTGTGGCAAGAAATTAGGTGAACGCTGACTTCCATTCGAACCCCAGATAATCCAAGTGGGTTTTTAATGCCCTCTTGGTAATCGATGGTAAATTCTTGTGGGATCACGTGCAGAATTCTCTGCTCATCACCTATTTTAATTGATTTCTCGGTATGGATTGCTCGATCCATATCGTCTTGTGACACTTCCTCATCAGA
>NZ_JAHGAH010000563.1:0-520 GCF_030248475.1 Vibrio sp. D173a | reverse complement strand
ATCTTCGTCCACTGAGTAAGCTAGGTCGCCCGAGACTGGCGCATCATCCACTGCAGTAACGCTCACATCGATGTCGGCAGACACTGTGTCCGTGCCATCAGAGACATCGAAGCTGAAGTTTACGTCGCCGTTGAAGTTCTCATTCGGTGCAAAGGTGTAAGTACCATTACCGTTATCGGTAAGAATACCGTCACCACCATCGTAGGTCACACCTTCAACAGTCAGGTTGTCCCCTTCAATGTCTGTCGCGCCTGTTAGTAGGTCGGCATCGGTGAAGATAAGAGTGCCATCTTCTTCAACAGAGAACTGTTGGTCTTGAGGAACAGGTAAATCATTAACTGGGTTAACTGTTAGGTCGGCAGACGCTTGAACGGTATTAGTGCCATCAGAGATATCAAAGCTGATATCGATGTCACCGTTGAAGTTCTCATCCGGTGTAATCGTAAAGCTGCCGTCATCGTTCTGAACGACTGTTGCATCGCCATCGACCGTTAGGTCGCTGGCAGTAAGGTCATCACCC
>NZ_JAHGAH010000562.1:0-854 GCF_030248475.1 Vibrio sp. D173a | reverse complement strand
AAGGTGGTTTTCGGCAACATCGGTATTGCGTTGCTCACCCCTTAGCAGGGCGTTATGCCTTTATGAGGAATTGGTAATTGTTCGAACTATTTAGAGAAATTTTAGGGTATTTTGAAAGTAACGTGATTCTCATGGGGTTAAGTGCATTTTTGGGAGCTATCGCTGTTAAGCGTATAGAAACAAAGGAGTCAGCGAAGCTTAGACAATTGATTGATTCTAAGTTGTCATTGCTAGTTGCTAAAAATGAGCCTGTCATCCATGTAAACCGAGAACAGGCTGAGTTTGAGTTTTCTCGTTACCGTGAAATGTGGGAAGCTACCAGTGAAATTTCGGCATTGATGTCTTCAGCAGTTAAGCGTGTTGGTGATCTAGAGAAACTAAAAATAACTTTTCAAACTCTTCATGAAGTTCGTTGTACTTTAGGCGCTCTTACTAATAATGCGTATCCATTCATTGATAATGAAGTCTACGAAAATGCTCTCGTATGCCACAAGTCCTCTCATGATTTTATGCAGTTACTAACTTACGCGGAAAATCTCAAATCTAGCGATGAGTTGGCAAATTTAAATAAAAGAGAATTTGATATGGTTTTAGTTCACTACGACACCCAATCTAGACAATTAGCACTAGCAATCAAAGGCAGGCTTGAAGTCATGTCTGTACTGCAAACACAGGCATAACAAACGTTTAAGGCTTCAAGATGCTTTTCTAATCCAAATTCCGCACGTTAGATCCTGTACTCTAACGTGCTTTTGTCCAAAAACTATCTAGAAATTGAGCAATCTTCATTATCCAACCACACCAACATCAATTGCTGTACAATACACGCGCTTGAAACCACAGCCCTATCAACT
>NZ_JAHGAH010000561.1:0-969 GCF_030248475.1 Vibrio sp. D173a | reverse complement strand
CACTCTTCGAGCGGCATACCAGACTGAACCAAAGTCGAAATCTGTCGCGTAATCAAAGCAAGATCGGGCGTACTGATACCACGCTTAAAGCTAGTCGAAGGCGCACTGCCCCCTTTGCTGCTTTTCGCTTTGGCTTCGGCCATTTCAACCGGCATCAGGCCTTGCTCTTTGAGACGCTGACGAGCTTGACGCGCGTTATCTGCCTCTATCGAGCCTTTCTTGGTTTTGCCTTTGGCATCCAGTGCCTTGTATTCAAATGCCGCCATACTAGACTTCCTTGGTCACGCGCATCACCTCTTCTAGTGAGGTAATACCCTGACGAACCTTGGCTAGGCCATCATCGCGAATACTTGGGGTTGTGCTGCGAATTGCTTTCTCGATCGCTTGCTCACCCGCTTCACCGTGAATCAGTTCTTGTACCGACTCATCGACCATGAGTAGCTCATGGATACCGGTTCGGCCACGGTAGCCTTTGTGATTACACGCTTCACACCCTTTTGCATGATAGAGCGTCAGGCTGTCTTCTTCCTTCAAATCAAACAGCTTTTTAGTCTCTTTATCGGCTTCGTACGGCTCTTTACAGTCGTTACATAACGTACGAACCAGTCGCTGTGCTAGCGCACCAAGCAGTGAAGAAGAGATTAGGAAAGGTTCGATACCCATATCACGCAGACGCGTTATCGCACCAACTGCTGTATTGGTGTGGAGAGTCGACATTACCAAGTGACCAGTCAAAGAAGCTTGTACCGCAATCTCAGCCGTTTCTAAGTCACGGATCTCACCAATCATTACTACGTCTGGGTCTTGACGAAGAATCGCCCTCAGGCCACGCGCAAAGGTCATATCCACCTTAGGGTTTACCTGAGTCTGACCAATGCCGTCGATATCAAATTCAATCGGATCTTCTACGGTAAGGATATTACGCTCGTTGCTGTTGAGCTCTTGCAGGCCAGCATACAAGGCGGTCGA
>NZ_JAHGAH010000560.1:0-1332 GCF_030248475.1 Vibrio sp. D173a | reverse complement strand
CGAAAGAGATAAAACTGCTAATCTGTGATGTAGATGGCGTATTTTCGGATGGTCTGGTTTACATGGGCAACCAAGGTGAAGAACTTAAAACCTTCCATACTCGCGACGGCTACGGTGTAAAATCTCTCATGAATGCAGGGATTGAGATCGCTATTATCACAGGGCGTCAGTCTCAAATCGTTGAAAATCGTATGACGGCTCTCGGTATTAAGCTGATTTACCAAGGTCAAGATGACAAGGTTAAAGCTTACCAAGATATCTGCGATAAACTGAATATTGCCCCAGAGCACACCGGCTACATCGGTGATGACCTAATAGATTGGCCAGTTATGGAAAAAGTCGCACTGAAAGTGTGTGTCGCGGATGGGCACCCACTATTGGTTCAACGTGCCAACTACGTGACCAACATTAAAGGCGGCCATGGCGCAGTACGAGAAGTCTGCGACCTTATTTTACAAGCAAGGGATGAGCTAGACGTGCACAAAGGTCTAAGCATATGAGTTTAACTCGTATTATCTATTTAATTTTGTTCTTTATTGCTTCTTGGTCTGCATATTACCTGTATGACAAAGAGCAGAACACCGCGATCCAGGTTGCTCCTAACCTGGAGTTGCCCGTGTTCAGTGGAAAAAATCTAGATAATATCAGCTACGACCAAGCCGGTATTCGTAGCTACCAGATTGAATCAAGCCATCTTGAGCACTACTCAAAAAGTGGCAATACCATCTTTGAAAATCCAGTACTCTCGGTATTTCGCGATGGACATACGATTGAATGGCAGATGACCGCAAGACGTGCGGTACTCGACGATGACCAAACCCTGACACTTTATGATAATGTAATAGTGAAAAACCTATTACCAGAAGCCAGCTTCGACAACATGACTATGGATAAGTTGGTTGTTGAGCTCACTAGCCGAGACTTTCACTCAGAAAGCACAGTACATCTGATCGGCCCATTATTTGAAACTGAGGGACAAGCTATGAAGGGCAACTTCGATAGCAATACTGCGACCCTCTTTGACACTGTTCAAGGTAGATATGAAACTCTTACACCTTAGTTTACTTGCTTTTGCGTTTGCCGCGCCGAACGCTTTTGCTCTGTCATCGGACACAGAGCAACCCGTGTATATTGATTCGGATAGCCAGCAGCTTGATATGAAAAGCAACAAGGTTACGTTTGCGGGCGATGTAAAACTTAAGTAAGGCAGCATCAATATCAACGCTGACAAGATCATTGTGACGCGCAATGCTGCGAATGGTGAGATTGAGGCGATCCAAGGTTTTGGTAACCCTGCGCTTTTCTCACAGCTTACAGATGCTGGTAAGACGC
>NZ_JAHGAH010000056.1:0-36542 GCF_030248475.1 Vibrio sp. D173a | reverse complement strand
AGCTCGCCCTTTGGGAGCGTACAAACCGTTATCCATAAAACACAAAAAGACCGCAGCCCAATTTGGGCGCGATCTTTTCAATTTAACCGCTCATTCGTTAATTAACGAATAATGCCACGTTCCGTTGTTTCCAGAATATCTGAGAAACGTTTCACTGCTGGCCACTCTTGTGCCATTTCAGCTAGGATTGGTTTCACTTCTTCCAGAGTCTTACCTGAACGGTAGATTTCTTTGTACGCTTTTTGCAGCGCACGAATTTCTGGTTTTTCGAAACCATTACGCTTCAAGCCAACCAAGTTCAAACCAAATGGGGTTGCGTGGTTACCTTGAGCCAACACGTAAGCTGGTACGTCTTGAACAACTGCAGAACAGCCGCCAACGTAAGCATAAGCACCAACCGTACAGAATGGATGAATCGCAGAAAGCGCCATCACACCTGCGTGATCATCTACCGTTACGTGACCACCAAGGATCGCATTGTTGCCAATGTGAGTATGGTTACCAACGACTACGTCATGTGCGATGTGTGCGTTTACACAAAGCAGGTTGTCGTCACCAATCACTGTTGTTGCTTTGTCTTGAACCGTACCACGGTGAACCTGAACCGCTTCACGAATCACGTTACGGTCACCGATAACCACAGTTGTATCTTCGCCACCGTACTTCTTGTCTTGGTTTTCTTCACCAATCACAGCATGTGGGAAAATGCGGTTATCTTTACCAATTTTGGTGTGGCCTTTGATCACTACGTGAGACATCACTTCTGTGCCTTCACCAATCTCCACCGTTGAGGTGATGTAAGTGAATGGACCAACAGTCACGTTGGCGCCAATTTTCGCGCCTTCTTCTACCACCGCAGCTGGGTGGATTTTAGCGGTTTCATGAATCATATTAAAACTCTCGACGAGCACACTTCAGCTCTGCTGAACATACTACTTCGCCGTCAACTTTCGCTACACCTTTGAATGCAGCAATGCCGCGACGCTCTTTCAGAAATTCTACTTCAATAATCATTTGATCGCCTGGTACTACTGGTTTACGGAATTTTGCACCGTCAACACTTGCAAAGTAGTACAGTTCGTTTTCAGTTGGCGCACCAAATGATTTAAATGCAAGTAAGCCTGTCGCCTGCGCCATCGCTTCCAGAATAAGAACACCTGGGAAAACTGGCAGTTGTGGAAAGTGACCTGTGAACTGAGGTTCGTTAACCGACACGTTTTTAATCGCGTGAAGGTACTTCTCTTCTTGGAAGTCAATCACTCGGTCGATCAATAAGAATGGGTAGCGATGAGGTAGTAGCTCTTGAATTTCAGAGATGTTCATCGTTTTCTTTTCAGTAGTCAAAGTCGTCTTCCTATATCAATACTCAACAACCAAGATGGCAAGGCAGCGGCAAAAGCCGCTTAATCAGGAAATGCCTGCAAAGTGTATACCAGCTTGGTGATAAATCTACTTATAGCGCGTCATTATAGAAGAAAAAGACCCGCATTTCGCGAGTCTTTGTTCAGAATGTGGAACTAAGATTCTTCTTTCGTTTCCAGCTGTTTCTCAACAGCTTTCAGACGTTTGTTCATCTCGTCAATGCGGTGAACTCGAGTCGCCGTCTTGCGCCACTCTCGGTTGGTTTGCAGTGGAATGCCTGATGAGTACAGACCTTTCTCTTCGATACTGCGCATAACCATGCCCATACCGGTGATAGCTACGCCATCTGCAATCGTGATGTGGCCATTCAGAACCGACGCGCCGCCGATCTGACAGTACTTACCAATTTTGGTACTGCCCGCAACAATAGTACCACCTGGCATCACGGTACCATATCCGATCTGCACGTTATGAGCGATTTGAAGTTGGTTATCAAGAATTACGTTGTCTTCAATGATGGTATCTTCAAGTGCACCACGGTCAATTGTCGTACACGCACCAATCTCAACGCGGTTACCGATACGCACTGAACCCAACTGAGGGATTTTGATCCACTCGCCTTTGTCATTTGCGTATCCGAAACCATCAGAGCCAATGACTGTGCCAGATTGCACTAGACAGTCATCACCCATTGATACTTCATGATAGATCGTCACATTAGCCCAAAGCTTGGTGTTGTTACCTAGCTTTGCGTTTTTACCGATAAAGCAACCTGCGCCAATACTTACGTTGTCGCCCAGCTCTACACCCGTTTCAATCACTGCGTTTGCACCGATAGTTACGTTAGTACCCATCTTCACGTCTGCTGCGATAACGGCACTTGGTGCGATCTCGTCAGCTGGCTTCGGAGTGGTGTCCATTGCTTGTACTACTCGAGCAAAAGCAATGTAAGGGTCAGCCACAACCAATGCGTTACCCACACATTGATCTTTGTGATCGGCTTTCACCATCACAACTGTCGCGTTGCACTCAGAAAGGTGTTTTGCGTATTTTGGGTTAGACAAGAAGGTCACATCACCTTCTTGTGCTTTATCCATTGGAGCTACGCGGCTTACAACGAGAGACTCGTCACCAAATAGCTCCCCCCCGGTAATTGTCGCCAACTCGGCTAATGTCAATGTCTTCATAACTTCTTATTTTAGAGCTTTAATTACGTCTTCAGAGATGTTGTATTCTGGCTTACCGTACTGAAGTGAAGAGATGTCGATTACCATATCGTAGCCTTTCTTAGTTGCTACTTTCTTCACTGCGTCTTGGATAGTCTTGAATAGCTTCGCTTTCTCTTCAGCTTCGCGACGTGCACTTGCTTTCTCTAGAGCTTGTGCCTTCACTTTGTACTCGCTGTCTAGTTTAGCGATGTCGATACGTAGTTTTTCAACTTCGTCTTGACCTAGAAGCTCACCATCACGTTGTAGCTTTTCAATCTTAGTCTTAGCTTGCGCTTGGATAGATTTCAGCTCATCTGCTTTGCTCTTAAAGTCTTTCTGCATTTTTTGTAGAACTACTTCGCGTTGAGGAAGCGCTTGGAAAACTTGAGCAGTATTTACATAAGCAATTTTCTGAGCAGCTTCAGCCGCGTTAGCAAACATTGAAGAGCTAAGTACTAGAAGGCCTAGGCCAGCTGCTTTGATCATTTTATTCAAAATATTTTCCTCTTTAGAAGGTTCTACCGATAGTGAACGTGAAGAACTCTTCATCGTCGCCATCATATTTCTTAATTGGTTTCGCTAGCGAGAATACTAGAGGCCCCATTGGAGACATCCATTGCAACGCCGCACCGTAAGATGAGCGGTAGTTGGTTGGATCTGAGTAATCGTAGTAGTAGCGATCGCCGTATTCCGCACCTGAGCTGCGGTAGTCGAACTCCGTATCCCAAACACTTGCCATATCAAAGAAGATACTGGTACGGATTTGGTTACGAACTTCGTCCGAAGCAAATGGTGTCGGAACAATCAACTCAAGGCTTGCAAGTGCAACAGCGTTACCACCTACAGCATCATCTGTTGCTGTATCTGCACCATTGTTCGAGCCAGAGTAATCACGATAAACCGCTTTCGGACCTACTGTGTTCGAGCCGAAACCACGTAGTGTTGTAAAACCACCCGCGTAGTAGTTTTCGTAGAATGGGAACAAGTTATCGTTGCCATCCGTTTGACCATAACCGTTACCATAACCTAGACGACCACGGAACAAGAGCGTGAACTCGTGTTTCTTAGTCAATGGCACGTATTGACGAACATCATACTGCATCTTGAAGTATTGAACGTCAGAGCCAGGTACGGTCATCTTATAGAATGCACGTTGGTGGTTACCCGCTGTTGGGAAGTAGCCACGGTTTAGGTTGTTACGTGTCCATGAGATGTTGAAGTCAAAGTCATTTGTGTTCAACGCGCCGCTAGAATCAATGTTGCCTTCTTGCGCTTGTAGGAACTGTTCTACCTGTAGGTAAGGTGACAAATTACCGATCTTGTTGTGAGTGTAACCAACACCAAACTCAAAGCGGTTCAGTTCGTCGAATGGGAAACCCCATGTCAAACTTGCGCCGTAACTTTGGTTGGTATAGTCAACGATACCCGCTTCAGATGCTTCGAACTCGTCGTAGAAGATCTTACCACCCAAACTTACACCATCTAGGTTCCAGTAAGGGTCACGGTAGTCCAAGCTCACGTTTTTCTGGTAGTCGTTCATCATCGCGTTAATACCAACGCGGTTACCACTACCAATAAAGTTGTCTTGTTGTAGGCCAACCTGGAAGCTCACGCCCGATTCAGTACCATAGCCGACACCAAAGTTCACGCTGCCTGAGTTGGCCTCTTTCACAGAGTAAACTAGGTCTACTTGGTCATCGCTGCCAGGTACACGTACCGTTTGTACTTCTACGTTCTCGAAGTAACCAAGACGGTTTAGACGCGTTTTACCGGTTTCGATTGATTTCGAGTTTAGCCAGCTGCCTTCCATCTGACGCATTTCACGACGTAGTACTTCGTCTTTGGTCGAGTTGTTACCCGTAAAGCGAATGTCACGTACGTAAATACGGTTACCCGGCTCAACGTTTACAACAAGCGATACTTGTTTGTTTTCATCGTCGAACTCAGGGATGGTGTTCACTTGTGGGTAAGCGTAACCAGATTCACCAAGCACACGCTTGATGCCTTCTTCCATCGAAGTAACACGAGAGCCGTTATACGTCTCGTTGTCTTCGAAAGGTACTAGCTTTTCGAACGTTGCTTCTTCACCGATCAAATTACCGCGGAATTTCACGTCTTTAACGGTGTACACGTCGCCTTCTTCAAGACCAAGGGTAATGTATACGCCTTTTTTGTCAGGAGAAATCGCCACTTGTGTCGAATCAACGTTAAATTTCAGATAACCACGGTCTAGGTAGTAAGACTTCAGCGCTTCGATATCACCAGCAAGTACTTGCTTCTGATATTTTTCGTCCGCTAGGAAGTTCCACCAAGGCACGTCAACGTTCAGGTTGAAACGAGAAAGAAGGTCTTCATCAGAAAAGACTTCATTGCCGATAAAGTTGATTTGCTGAATTTTCGCCGATACACCTTCGGTGAAGACGAATTTCAAGTCAGAACGGTTACGAGGCAATGGAGTAACAACCGCTTTTACGGTCGCGTTGTATTTACCAACACTATAGTAAAAGTCTTCCAAACCTTTTTCGATGTTGCTCAGCGTTGTGCGGTCAAGCGCTTCACCTTCACGAACGCCAGAAGCATTCAGGTTTTCTTGTAGCTGCTCGTCCTTGATTGCTTTGTTGCCTGAGAAAGAGATGCTGGCAATAGTTGGACGTTCTTTTACTTGAACAACCAGAACATCACCATTACGCAGTACTTTTACATCTTCGAAGTTACCCGATGCGTACAATGCGCGAATGATCTCTGCAACATCGCCTTGGTAAACGGTATCACCGACACGTACAGGCATTTTCAGCAACGCTGCACCCAGTGCCACACGCTGCAATCCATCGATTTCAATATCTTGAACTACAAAGTTCTCTGCTCCGTTTGCAGATACACTGGTCGCCAGTAAACTTGCAAACAGAATTCGCTTAATCGCCATACTTGTTCTAATTATTCCTTGCTACTGCTTTTGTCTCTGAACTATCACAGACGAGTAAAATCATTAAATAGCGCTAACGCCATGAGCGAGAAGATAATCGCACCACCAATTCGATAGCCCATTTCCTGTACTTTCTCAGGCACTGGGCGTCGGATGACTGCTTCGATTGCGAAAAACAGTAGATGCCCACCATCCAACATTGGTAAAGGAACGAGGTTAATAATACCTAGGTTAACACTAATTAGTGCCAGAAAACCTAAAAAGTAGACCAGACCGTAGTCTGCGGTCGCCCCTGCTCCTTTGGCAATAGATATTGGTCCGCTCAAATTGTTCAGACCAACGTCACCTACAATCAGTTTCTTAAGCATACTGATTGTAAGTCCAATAACTTGACCAGTCTTGTCAATCGCTTTGCCAATAGACTCGAATACACCAAACTGTAGTTCGAAGCGATAACTTTCTGGCCATTCTGCGACTTCAGGTGCGATACCCGCGAAGCCAACGGTTTCTTTGTTAGCTAGCTCACGACTACCTGGAATCAAGGTAAATGACTGCTCATCACCTTGACGCAACACGATCACATCAATTGGTGTTTCTGGGTTAGAACGAATGGCTTGAACCACGTCATCCCATTTAGAAATCTTTTCACCATCAATCTCGATGATTTTGTCACCAGCTTGTAGGCCTGCTTTCTCAGCGGCACCACCTTCACTCACCTGTGCTAGCTCCGTGTAAATCTCAGGAGTGTACGGTTTGAAGCCTAGTGACTGCATCGCAGATTGTGTTTCAGGATCAAATTTCCAATCACGGATATCGAGTGTCTTCGTGACTTCTGAGCCAACTTCGTTTGCTGAAGATAGCGTCACTGTCATCGAATCATCACCGATATGAGAAACTAATCCCATGTTGACTGATTCCCAGTCCGGAGTTTTGATACCTGAGATGGATTTTAGTTCCATCCCTGATTCAATTCCTGCTTCTGCAATGATTGAATTGGGCGTAATTTCACCAATTACTGGCTTCACTGCTGGTACACCAATCAAAAAGACCAGCCAGTACGCCACAATGGCAAAGAGAAAATTGAAAATCGGACCCGCAGCCACAATCGATGTGCGCTTCCAAAGTGGCTTTTGGTCAAACGCCAAATGCTTTTCGTGCTCAGGCACTTGATCAACACGGCTGTCCACCATTTTGACGTAGCCGCCCAGCGGAATCATCGAGATGCTGTACTCAGTTCCGTCTTTGCCTACTTTACTCCAAATAGACTTACCGAAACCGATAGAAAATTTTTCAACTTTTACACCGCAACGACGCGCAACCCAAAAGTGACCATACTCGTGCACAGCAACCAAGATGCCCAGTGCAACGATAAAAGAAACCAAATTCCACAAAATACCAGTCATTAGCTACGCTCGCGTAAAAATTCTAAGGCGATAGTTCGTGACATTCTATCTAGCTCTATCAAGCTTTCCAAGCTATTCACATTCTCACTTTTATGGCTTGCCGTGATTTTGTTCAAAACTGATTCATTGATGCGAGCGATATCAGTGAAACCTAAGCGGTTATTTAAGAAAGCATCCACTGCGACTTCGTTCGCTGCATTCAGAGCGGTCGTAGCATGTTGGCCTTCGTAACACGCATCAATCGCCAACTTCAAACATGGGTAGCGAGCAAAATCGGGTTGAAGGAACGTTAACTCGCCCACTTGAGTAACGTCGAGTGGTTTCACACCAGCATCCACACGAGATGGGTAAGACATAGTCAACGCAATCGGAGTTGCCATATCAGGTTCGCCCATTTGCGCCAAGACTGAACCGTCTCGGTATTGCACCATTGAGTGAATCACCGACTGAGGGTGAATAATCACCTTCAACTGTTCACGAGCCGCATTAAACAGCCATTTCGCTTCAATGTACTCAAGACCTTTGTTCATCATGGTTGCTGAATCAACCGAGATCTTAGGACCCATTGACCAGTTCGGGTGAGCAATCGCTTGTGCTGGGGTTACTTTCTCTAGCTCTGCGATGTCGGTATAACGGAATGGACCGCCAGAACCAGTTAGCAGAATTGATGAAATACCATGCTCCTCTAAGTTACAACGACCTAGGCTGGTTTGAACTTGCTGAGGTAAACACTGGAAGATCGCGTTGTGCTCGCTGTCTACTGGAAGTAGCTCTGCGCCATGTTCTTCTACTGCGTCAATGAACAGTTGACCGGACATCACCAGTGCTTCTTTGTTTGCCAATAGCACACGCTTGCCGGCTTTCACTGCCGCCATCGTTGGTAGCAAACCAGCCGCACCAACGATAGCCGCCATCACGCTGTCGACTTCTTCTAAGGAAGACACATGACAAAGCGCATCAACACCACCTAGCACCTCAGTGCTTGGCGAGACAGAAGCCAGTTCTGATTGCAGAGCCAATGCCGCCGCTTTATCCGCCATCACAGCGTATTTTGGTTGCCATTTACGGCAGAGCGCGACCATCTTTTCAACGTTAGTGCTTGCCGCTAATGCGACGATAGAAAACAGCTCAGGGTTTTGTTCAACCACTTTAAGTGTGCTTGCACCGATTGAGCCTGTTGCACCAAGAATCGTTAACTTTTGCATGATGTAAGACCGTTAGAAAAATTCAGGAGCGACGAAGCCGCTCCCGATAAATTAGAATACGTAGTAAAGAAGAGCAAATACTGGGAAGGCAGCGGTCAGGCTGTCGATACGATCAAGAATACCGCCGTGTCCTGGAATAATATTGCTGCTGTCTTTGATGCCTGAAACACGTTTGAACATGCTTTCTACTAGGTCACCAAGTACGGAAATCACAACCGTAATCAATGTAATGATCACCATGTGAACTGGGCTGGTGAATTGGATATCAAACCAACCTGCGAACAACCAACCAACAATCAATGCTGCGATGATGCCGCCAATCAAACCTTCGATAGTCTTGTTTGGACTCACATGCGGCGCCATTTTACGTTTACCCATGCTTTTACCAGCAAAGTAAGCGCCACTGTCTGCAGCCCATACCAAGAAGCAAACATACAGCACAAGTTTTGCGCCGTGGTATGGATCTACTGAAATATCGGAAGCTCTAAGAATGATCACGCTCCAAAGGAAAGGGATCAAAGTCAGAAAACCAAACACATGACGAAGCGCTTTGCTGCCTTGCCATAGGTTGGTGGTTTTAGGGTAAGTAATGGCCATTGTGCTGGCGATAATCCACCAAACAAAACCGAGCGCTAAAACTGTGTAATACGGTGCTGCCAGTTGGTTAAGGCTTACTGCATCAGGCGAAATGAATAGAAAACTGAGTCCGGTTACGACAACTGCTGGTACTAGGGCAGCGATGCGTGATTTGCTTTCTGTAAACTGGGTCCACTCCCAAAAACCTAATAGCGTAATCGCCGTCAAAGCGATGATGAAGCCGATTAGGGGTAATTTAAAAATACCTAAAATTACAAGGGGAGCTAAAATTAGTGCTGTTATTATTCTCTGTTTCAAACTAACTAGTCCTTATTGAGCAGACATCAATGCCTTTACTTGCTCGCCAGTACAACCAAAGCGACGCTCTCGGTTAATAAACCAAGTTACAGCTTCTACTAAGCTGTCTTCGCCAAACTCTGGCCAGTACTCCGGAGTAAAGTACATTTCAGCATACGCCATTTGCCACAGCATGAAGTTACTAATGCGACACTCTCCACTTGTACGGATCAAAAGATCCACTTCTGGAAGGTCTGCCATTGTTAGATGCTGGGTAATCAGCTGCTCATTGATATCCTCTACACGGATCTCACCGTTACGCGCTTTTAACGCCAACGTTTTTGCCGCCTCTGTGATATCCCATTTGCCGCCATAGTTAGCCGCAATGTTTATCACCATACCCGTGTTGTTTGCCGTCAGTGCTTCTGCTTCCGCAATTTTACCTTGCAGTCGCTCACTAAAGCGGCTGGTATCACCAATGACACGCAGGCGTAAGTTGTTTTTATGCAGCTTTTTCACTTCGCTAGAAAGTACCGAAATGAACAGCTCCATCAACAGACCCACTTCTTCCTCAGGGCGACGCCAGTTTTCACTACTAAAAGCGAACAACGTCATGGCTTTAATACCGAGTTTAGAAGCTGCAGCAACGGTCTTGCGAACGGCGTTAACGCCTTTTTTATGACCGAATACGCGAGGTTTTCCTTTGGACTTAGCCCAACGGCCATTACCGTCCATAATGATGGCAATATGCTTAGGGAGGGAATCAGAGAAGGCTTGAGAATTTTGCATAGGGAGTTAATTGAGTTCCATCAGTTGGATAGACTAACACAAAAAAACGCTGCACTGTGAGCACAGCGTTTTCCAACAGTGATGTGGGTGGGAGTATTAAACTTCCATCAACTCTTTTTCTTTAGCAGCAAGAACTTCGTCGATCTTCTTAACTGCTACGTCAGTCAGTTTTTGAATTTCGTCTTGCGCTTTACGATCTTCGTCTTCAGAGATTTCTTTATCTTTTAGAAGACCTTTTAGGTCGCTGTTTGCGTCACGACGGATGTTACGAACAGCAACACGTGAGCCCTCAGCTTCACCACGAACAATCTTAACTAGGTCTTTACGACGCTCTTCTGTTAGCGGTGGAAGTGGAACGCGAATGATTGTGCCAGCAGACATTGGGTTTAGGCCAAGGTCAGACATCATGATCGCTTTTTCAACTTTTTGAGTTAGTTCTTTGTCGAAAACTGTGATTGCTAGAGTACGAGCGTCTTCTGCAACAACGTTTGCTACTTGGTTAAGAGGAGTAGGAGCACCGTAGTACTCTACAGAGATACCAGATAGTAGGCTTGGGTGCGCGCGGCCAGTACGAACTTTAGAAAGGTTGTTCTTTAGCGCTTCAACGCTTTTGTCCATGCGCTCTTGCGCGTCTTTATTGATTTCGTTAATCACGGTTTCACCTTAAAAATGTCATCTTTCCTGAAGAAAGCCTAAAAGGGTTGAGCAAAGCGAAACGCCATCCAACCTAGCGTGGATGGCGATTAGGATTATGCGTCAGCATTGATCAGCGTGCCTTCAGCTTCACCCATAACCACGCGACGTAGTGCGCCTGGTTTGTTCATGTTAAATACACGGATTGGCATTTTGTGGTCACGAGCAAGTGTGAACGCAGCCAAGTCCATTACTTTCAGTTCTTTATCCAGAACTTCTGTGTAAGATAGCTTATCATACAGCTCTGCGTCTGGGTTTGCTACTGGGTCAGCAGTAAATACGCCATCAACTTTCGTTGCTTTTAGCACTACGTCAGCTTCGATTTCGATACCGCGTAGACACGCTGCTGAATCTGTAGTGAAGAACGGGTTACCAGTACCTGCAGAGAAGATTACTACACGGCCTTGGCGAAGTTCGCGGATAGCGTCTGCCCAATTGTAGTCGTCACACACGCCTTTTAGAGGAATTGCAGACATTACACGAGCGTTTACGTAAGCACGGTGAAGTGCATCACGCATTGCTAGACCGTTCATTACCGTTGCAAGCATACCCATGTGGTCGCCTACTACACGGTTCATACCCGCTTCCGCAAGACCAGCACCACGGAACAGGTTACCACCGCCGATTACCACACCAACTTGAACACCCAGTTCAACCAGCTCTTTCACTTCTTGAGCCATACGGTCAAGAACCGCTGGGTCAATACCAAAACCTTCTTCGCCTTGAAGAGCTTCACCACTCAGTTTTAATAGAATACGTTGATACGCTGGTTTAGGGTTCGTAGTCATGGAGTTTACCTTCCAAAAGAGAGTTGTCGATTAACAGTCATGAATAGACACAAGGTTACTTATAGCTATTCATCACGGCTAAGTTTTTGCCGCTTTTTCGTAAAAAGACCGCAGCCTTGGCTACGGTCTAATATTTACACAACTCTCTAAGGATTAACCTTTTTGAGCTAGTGCTACTTCTTCTGCGAAGCTCATTTCAGCTGCTTTCTCGATACCTTCACCTACTTCTAGGCGAACGAATGTAGCAACAGAAGCACCTTTCTCTTTTAGCATTTCGCCAACAGATTTCTTAGGTTCCATGATGAAAGCTTGACCAGTTAGAGAGATTTCGCCAGTGAATTTCTTCATGCGGCCGATAACCATCTTCTCAGCGATCTCTTGTGGCTTGCCTTCGTTCATAGCGATTTCAACTTGAACTTCTTTCTCTTTAGCAACTACGTCAGCTGGTACGTCTTCTGGGTTAACGAACTCAGGCTTAGAAGCAGCAACGTGCATTGCAACGTGCTTAAGAGTTTCTGCGTCGCCTTCACCAGCAACAACAACACCGATTTTCTCACCGTGACGGTAAGAAGCGATTGCAGTACCTTCAACGTAAGCAACGCGACGGATGTTGATGTTTTCGCCGATTTTAGCAACAAGAGCTACGCGCTCTTCTTCGAACTTAGCAACTAGCTCTTCAGCAGTAGCTTTAGTCGCTAGAGCGTCAAGTGCTACTTTGTCTGCGAATGCAGTGAAGTTACCGTCTTTAGCAACGAAGTCAGTTTGGCAGTTAACTTCAAGAAGAACAGCAACGCCGTTTTCTTCTTTGATGATGATTGCGCCTTCAGCTGCAACGTTACCAGCTTTTTTAGCTGCTTTCGCTGCGCCTGATTTACGCATGTTTTCAATTGCTAGTTCGATGTCAGCGTTTGCTTCTACAAGCGCTTTCTTACATTCCATCATGCCAGCGCCAGTGCGCTCGCGAAGTTCTTTAACTAGAGCAGCAGTTACAGTTGCCATTCTCTATTCCTCGTTTGATTCAAAATAAGGTAAAAAACAGGGGCCTACATTGTCGGCCCCCATTGCTAACTATAACTCAGTCTATGCAACAACAAGGTTTCACATGGACTAAGTGTGACACAGAGCCGCTATTATTCAGCTTCTACGAAACCGTCTTTTTCAGCAACTACTGCAACATCTTTGTTGCGACCTTCAGTCACTGCAGAAGCTGCAGCGTTTAGGTATAGTTGAACTGCGCGGATCGCGTCGTCGTTACCTGGGATGATGTAGTCAACGCCGTCTGGGTTAGAGTTAGTATCTACCACAGCGTATACTGGAATACCTAGGTTGTTAGCTTCTTTAATTGCAATGTGCTCGTGATCAGCGTCGATTACGAATAGAGCGTCTGGTAGGCCGCCCATATCTTTGATACCACCAAGAGATTTCTCTAGCTTCTCCATTTCACGAGTACGCATTAGAGCTTCTTTCTTAGTTAGTTTTTCGAAAGTACCGTCTTGTGCTTGTGCTTCGAAATCTTTTAGACGTTTGATTGACTGACGAACTGTTTTGTAGTTCGTTAGCATGCCGCCCAACCAACGGTTGTTAACGTAGTATTGGTTGCTTGCGATTGCAGCTTCTTTAACAGCTTCAGATGCAGCGCGCTTAGTACCTACGAATAGAACTTTACCTTTCTTCTCGCCAACTTTAGCTAGTTCAGCTAGAGCTTCGTTGAACATTGGTACAGTTTTTTCTAGGTTGATGATGTGAACGCGGTTACGAGCACCAAAGATGAATGGCTTCATTTTTGGGTTCCAGTAACGAGTTTGGTGACCGAAGTGAACACCAGCTTTCAGCATATCGCGCATTGATACAGTTGCCATTTTAAAATCCTCTATGGGGTTAGGCCTCCACATCCCCCATAATTCCGACCAAGCTTCTGCTCAGCACCCCGGAACATGTGACGGAATGTGTGTGATTTAAAGATAAAAGTTAATCGGAAGAAGCCTGCTTCGCCACTTCTCTAACGAAAAGTAAAGAGAACAGTCCTCGATTCCGGCGCGCTTTATACCATATTTTAGCCCAACATGGCTAGTAAAAATTGTTTCTTACAATTCTAATTTACCTATCACACTCACCCCTATTCTCTCTTAAATTCCATGACTAGACTACAAGTAAGAATGACTCATATTCTTAACTGGCTTGGGTTAACTGCAAGATGTCTGATAGAATGCGCGCATTCGCACGTTTGCGTGCTTACGAATAAATAGAGAAAGCCAATGTCAATCAAGATTAAAACTGCTGAAGAAATCGAACGCATGCGTATTGCGGGCAAGCTAGCCGCAGATACTCTAGAAATGATCGAACCCCATATTAAAGCGGGTGTGACGACAGACGAATTAAACCAAATCTGTCACGATTACGCTCTAGAGCGAGGCGCTTACTCTGCACCGCTTGATTACCATGGATTCCCTAAATCAATCTGTACGTCAATCAACCACATCGTTTGTCACGGTATTCCTGCGGCGCAAGACGAAAAAGGTGCAAACGGCCAAATGAAGCCAGCTGTACTTAAAGATGGCGACATCATCAATGTTGATATCACGGTTATCGTTCCTAACGATGAAAACGCAGACCTAAGCGTTCGTCCACAAGGTTACCACGGTGACACTTCTAAGATGTTCCTAGTTGGTGATGTATCACCTGCAAACAAACGTCTGTGCATGGTGGCTCAAGAGTCTCTGTACATCGGTATGCGTCAAGTGAAGCCTGGCGCAACGGTTGGTGACATCGGTACCGCTATCGAGAAGTACATCAAAGAAAACAATAAGAACAACCCTCGTAACAAGTTCTCTATTGTGAAAGACTTCTGTGGTCACGGTATCGGCGATGAGTTCCACGAAGAGCCACAAGTAGTTCACTACAAGAACAAAGACCGCCGCGTACTGAAAGAAGGTATGTGCTTTACTATCGAGCCAATGATCAACGCAGGTAAGTTCGGTTGTACTGTTGACGCTCAAGACGACTGGACGGTTTACACTGGCGACGGTAAAAACTCAGCACAGTGGGAACACACTATCGTGGTAACCAAAGAGGGTTGTGAAGTACTAACACTTCGTAGCGACGATACCATTCCACGAATGATGAAAAACGTCTAATCGCCCATCACTTTCCATATCCCCGCCCATGCGGGGATATTTTTTATCTGCAGCAAATTTGTTAGATTGCTAATACTTTTAGCTTGCACGGATAGCAAATATGACCCTTCAGTCTCCTCTTACGTTTAGCGATGAACAGATCAACATCGGCGAACTTAAGCAAGAACTCGAAAAATTCAGTTCATACCAAAAAGAAGAATTTCTTCAACATCACCCAGTGACGAACCTCGTTTTGTCACGTGCTGAGTACATGGATTTACTCCTCAATCGTTTATGGCAACACTTTGGATTCAAAGACATCCATAATATTTCATTAGTTGCCGTAGGTGGTTACGGGCGTGGTGAGTTACACCCTCTGTCTGATATCGACATTTTGATTCTGTCGAATAACAAACTGCCAAACGCGCTAGAAGCCAAAATCAGTGAGTTCATTACCCTGTTGTGGGATTTACGCCTCGAAGTGGGCCACGCTGTGCGTACTGTGGATGAATGTGCAGAAATAGGCCGAGCAGATTTAACCGTTGCAACAAACCTACAAGAAGCGCGTTTGTTGTGTGGCAGTGAAGACACTTTCCAAGCTTTGAAGAAAGTGGTGTTGTCTGATTCTTTCTGGCCAAGCGAAACTTTTTACCGTGCCAAGATTCAGGAGCAGCGTGAACGCCATGCGCGCTACCATGACACCACTTACAACCTCGAACCCGACATCAAGTCCACGCCGGGTGGCTTGCGTGATATTCACACTTTAAGCTGGGTGGCACGTCGTCACTTTGGCGCAACCTCGTTACTAGAAATGAGCCGCTATGGCTTCCTGACCGATGCGGAATACCGAGAGTTGGTTGAATGTCAGGATTTCCTATGGCGTGTACGTTTTGCCCTGCATATCGAGCTGCGTCGTTATGACAACCGACTGACCTTCGCTCATCAGGCTCAAGTGGCCGAACATCTGGGTTATGTTGGTGAAGGCAATCGCGGTGTCGAAATGATGATGAAGGAGTTCTACCGTACCCTTCGTCGTGTGGCAGAGTTGAATAAGATGCTACTCAAGCTGTTCGATCAAGCCATCATCAATGGTGGCGCTTCCGAAGACGCAGAAATCATCGATGAAGATTTCCAACGTCGTGGCGCACTGATCGAAGCACGCAAACCAGCACTCTTCCAAGCACGCCCAGAAACGATTTTAGATATGTTCCTGCATATCGCCAACGATTCAAGCATTGAAGGCGTCAGCCCACCGACTTTACGTCAGTTACGTACCGCACGTCGTCGTTTGAACAAGTTCTTGCACACCATTCCAGAAGCACGTGAAAAGTTTATGGCGCTGTGTCGTCATCCAAATGCGCTGCATAAAGCGTTCAGTCTAATGCACAAACTTGGTGTACTCGCAGCGTATCTACCGCAGTGGAGCCAAATTGTCGGACAGATGCAGTTTGACCTTTTCCATGTGTATACCGTAGATGAGCACAGTATTCGTCTACTCAAGCACATCAATACCTTTAGCTACGCCGAGAACCACAGCAAGCATCCAATTTGCTGCGAAGTTTATCCTCGAATCCAGAAAAAAGAACTACTGATTTTAGCGGCGATTTTCCACGACATCGGTAAAGGCCGCGGCGGTGACCATTCAGTGATTGGCGAAGGCGAAGCGTATGACTTTTGTATCGAACACGGCTTGTCTAAGCCAGAAGCGAAACTGGTTAGCTGGCTGGTCAGGCATCATCTGTTGATGTCTGTGACGGCACAACGTCGTGATATTTACGATCCAGACGTGATTACCGAGTTCGCCAAGCAAGTTCGTGATGAAGAGTACCTTGAATACCTTGTGTGTCTGACGGTAGCCGATATCTGCGCGACCAACCCAGAACTTTGGAATAGCTGGAAACGCACCCTGCTCGCCGAATTATTCTATTCAACCCAACGTGCGCTTCGTCGTGGCTTAGAGAACCCAGTGGATGTACGCGAACGTATTCGCCACAACCAACAAATGGCCTCTGCCCAGCTGCGCAAAGAGGGCTTCTCTGCGCGCGAAATTGAAGTTCTGTGGCAGCGCTTTAAAGCCGATTACTTTTTGCGTCACACCCATAAGCAAATCGCTTGGCACTGCGAAAACCTACTGCGCATGGAAGACACGAGCAAACCTCTGGTGCTTATCAGCAAAAAAGCCACGCGTGGTGGTACTGAAGTGTTCGTCTATAGCCCAGACCAACCCGCATTGTTTGCTACCGTTGTAGCGGAGCTTGACCGCCGCAACTTCAACGTACACGACGCGCAGATCATGACAAGCAAAGACGGCTATGTGCTCGATACTTTTATGGTACTGGATCAACACGGTAAAGCGATTGAAGAGGGCCGCCATAGTGCCGTGACTAAGCACATTACTCACGTATTGGAAGACGGTCGTCCGACAAAAATTAAAACGCGTCGTACACCAAATAAGCTCCAGCACTTTAATGTAAAAACCAAAGTTGACTTCCTACCTACTAAGAGCAAAAAGCGTACTTTAATGGAGTTTGTCGCTCTCGATACGCCGGGACTGTTGGCAAAAGTGGGACGTACCTTCGCAGACTTTGGCATTAACCTCCATGCAGCAAAAATCACCACCATAGGTGAGCGTGCAGAAGACTTGTTTATCCTAACCAGTGAAGCAGGCGGCAGGCTAAGTGAAGAGCAGCAAACTGAACTGCGTGAGAAGCTGATAGAGAAATTGTCTGACTCAGTTTCAGCCTAAGTAAAAACATAAGTTTCATCAACAACTAAGGTGGGCAAGAGTGATAGCGATCTTGCCCACAAGTTGAGCAATTTGATGAAATATCAGCTATCTAGCTCATAAATGGGCTGCTACAGTTGTATTGACTCCAATTCAATACACAGAGGTAGCCTATGTATCCCCACCTCACTGGTTTGGGCATCCACGATCCAAAACAGATTGAACGTTATTCCCTACGCCAAGAAGCACACAAAGACGTCCTAAAGATCTACTTCCACAAGCAGAAAGGCGAGTTTTTCGCTAAGAGTGTAAAGTTCAAGTACCCTCGCCAAGTCAAAAGCGTGCTGGTAGACAGCGGCAGTCACAAATACAAAGAAGTCACGGAAATCAACCGCAACCTCACGCTGGTTATCGATGAACTGAATAAGATCACCAAGCCAGCGAAAACGACTGAAGTGGATGTGAAAGAGAAAATTCTCTCTGATCTTCGCCATCTGGAAAAAGTCGTTTCTAGCAAGATCGCAGAGATCGAGGCGGATCTGGAAAAACTAAAATAGTCCGTTTCATTCCTCAGTAATTAAAAAAGGGGTCGGTATACATACCAACCCCTTTCTCGTCTTATCTTTCGCCGGCACAGCTCAATCTAAGCGCATTATTTTACCAACGATTCATCCCACTCAAATCGAGTGATCAACTGCTGCCAAGTCTCATCGATATTGGCTTTCATCACGATTTTTTCGTCGGTAAACGGATGCACAAAGCGCAGCTCTGATGCATGCAGCAACAGTCGGTGAGAGTCGAATTCCGTGCGATACAACTTGTTGTGCTTACCATCACCATGTGTTGTATCACCAACAATAGGATGACGCAGGTGAGCCATATGACGACGCAGCTGGTGCTTACGCCCTGTCTTTGGCTTCATTTCCATCAAACAGTAGCGCGTGGTTGGGAACTTACCCGTTGAATAAGGTACTTCCACTTTTGCTAGCGGTTTGTATGCCGTTACTGCTTCTTGTGCTTCTTTCTCTTGCGAAGCAAACTTATCGGCGATCTTATCGAGTTCAACTTTCAGAGCGTAATCTAGCACACCCTCTTCTTCGATCCAGCCACGAACGATCGCGTGATAGGTCTTCTCCATCTTATGCTCTGCAAACATTGGCATGACTTGCGATGCCACTTCACTGGACAAAGCAAACACAAGCACACCAGAAGTAGGACGATCCAAACGGTGCAATGGGAAAACATGCTGACCAATTTGATCGCGTAGCGTTTGCATCACGAATTGAGTCTCATGCTTATCCAACCAACTGCGATGGACTAACATACCTGCAGGTTTGTTCACCGCAACAAAGTACTCGTCCTGATAAACGATCTCTAATACAACGGGGTCAACAGATGGTGATATTTCTTGTTCTGACATTGAGGTTACTTACATAGTTCGTCGATGGTTCGGATAGTCTCAAGCAATTCGCCATAATGCAGCTCTTGCTTCCACGCTTCTGCGAAATACGGCTCAATAGAAAAGCCACGTGGCAAAGGTTGGTTACTTTCCAATAACGCACGCATACGTGCAATAAAAATCCACTGTAACCACTCATGAGGATGCAGCGTATCAATCGCGAAAGGTTCCGTGCTCTGAAGCGCTTCTGCCGAGGGCATGGTTTGTTGCCACAGCTCATGGTGCTGCAATTGCGCTTCAAGTTGTTGAAGTAAGTCGACCAATTGGATGTTTGTTGCCATTAATTCCGTCTCGAACCTTGAATTAGCCGAGAATGATACCATTTCTTGTGAAAAGAACATTAGGATGTCGTATTTAATGGAAAACATTCAAACCCTCACTCAGCTGTTAAACAACAGTCAGTGTGAGTATCAAATCTTCGACCTTGGTCGTCGTATCAAGACCATCGAGCCACAAGTCTTTGCGGATGTGGAAAAAGGTCAATGCCCTTACCCATTCCCAATGCAACGCAAAGCGCATTTGGCTATTGCCTACTGGAATGAGCAAAAGCAGCCTTGGATTTGGTTCTTGAAGTTCGAGTTGGATGAGCGTGGCCTGCTCAAGCAAGCGGATATTGGTAACTTCATTAAATACGTCGTAGAAGCCATGGGTACTCGTTTAAGTGAGGAAATGTCGGAAGAGCAACAACAAAAGCTTTCTAACAACCCATACACTTTCAAACCTGCGGAAGAAAAAATGGCCGTCTTCCACAGCCAAGTTCGCGCTAACTTGGACTTACCCACCAGCCAATATTACGAGCACACCCAGCATTACTTTACCGGTGGTTTAGGTTGGGAAAACTGGCAAACTGTAGGCCTACAAGGCATCACAGATATGGCTGCTCGCCTAGGCAAAGAACAAAATGCCGTCACCTTACGTAAAGCCCTGAATCATTTACCTAATGAACCGCTTTACGCTCTACTTGGTGCGCTTGAACATGTTGATCTGCAAGAACGTTTAGCAGAGCGCATTGCCGAGAAAGCGCAGCAAGAAATCGAAAGTAACGAGCCAGACCTATTCTTACTTTCTGCTCTGATTCGAGCTCTGGCGGGCGCACCAATCGAAGTGTCACAGCCTATCTTGAAAACGATTTTGCAAAGCCCGCGCTTGAGCCACCAAGAAGTGTTGATCGGTATTGCTGGCCGTACATGGCACTTATTAGCCGACGCAGATATCGCTGAACAATTTTTACTGCGCCTCGCACAAACGGGGAACCAAGCCCTATTTAATCAGTTGTTTGCCGATTTAGTTATGCTGCCAGAGCTAAGAATGGTATTGCTGCCTTTGTTGCACTCTAGCCCATCGGAAGAGCTAGCGACGGCATTGGTAAAACTGCAGCAAGCAACAAAAGGATAATAAAGGATTAGGGATGATCGGTGACCTATTAGCCATTTTAGGACTGTGCTTCTTCTGTTTTTTGTTTTGGCAGCAACGACGTCAATCAGAGTTGGCAAAAACGGCCATTACACGTAAATGTGAGCAGTTAGATCTGCAATTGGTGAGCATTGCATTTGGTGCGCATAAATTGAAAACGCCAGACGGGATCTGGCGTTGGCATACAGTGTATCAATTTGAGTTTTCATCCCTCGGTGATGATTGCTACCAAGGTGAGTTGACAATGATCGGGTTTAGGCCGCTGAACTTTCACCTACCGCCACATCGCTTATGAATTCCATTTCAAAGTAAGGGCCGTAAGGGTCCTTGCTTTCTCTTTTCTTCGTAAATCCCAGTTTTTCCAGTACTGCCATGGATGCTTCGTGGTGGCTATTCACACTTGCTTTGACTTTGTGCAGCCCAAGCTCACGGCACGCTTTCGGGAAAAACGCCTTTAGCGCTTCTGTCGCTAACCCTTTGCCCCAATAAGCCTTATCAAAGATAAAACCTAGCTCTGGTTCATAATCTAGGTTTGAAATGAACACGTGTCCCATGTAATCACGGCTTGTACTCTCAAGCACCGCCATACTGTGGACATTCTCATCATCCAAGATCTTCTCAAACAACTGTTTGGCAGAAGATACGGTATGAGGTCCATTCATCTCTGCGCGGTTTTTAGCGCAGCAATTCAACATCACGAACTCTAGTTGCAACGACTCATTGTAGGGTAGAAGAAGCATTCTTCTGGTTACTATGGTCACATCTGTTCCTTGATTACAGCAAACTTAATTTATCCACATAGCAAAATTCAATAACGATAGTTTTGTTACGCTATGACATTGTTATGCGGCACATAACGCCTTTGAGAAGCCGAAAGTTAAACCAACTGATTGGAAAGGATATTGATCTGGATTGTTTTTTTATTCAGTGTTATGAGGAATTTATAAACTTTGTGATACTGACACTTTTAATTATTGTAAGTTGTGCAAGTACAAAATAAGAAAGACCCCGATACTAGCGTATCGGGGTCATAGTCTTACTCGCAGCAGTCCGGCTACTAGTTAGTGCTCCATGCATCATCCATAATAGTGGCTGATTCCGTCAGCTTAGTCCTTACGTCGCCGTCCTAGCGGTGTCCTTTGCATCGTCCTGATGCTGTCCTTACCCCAATCCTATGAGGTGTCCATTGTCTTTCCTTAGTCATCAACATCCTATTGATGATTGTGTCCTTACAATGTCCTACGCTCCTTGCTTGATCACTCATCCTGAATAATCAAATCGTCGTCCTGACGATGACCAAATCCTTGGTGCTTTCCTGTTCCATGTCAGCTTCCTGCCGACAAGGTTTAATTTACGCTTTTCCCTTTAAATCACAATCTACCCTAGGAAATCTTTTGCTGAAAAACTTAGTTAACAGCATGTTAAAATGATATTTTTCATAGACTTAAATATAAAAATTTCTATTTGGCTGATGACGAAATCGTTTTCTCTCACAACCCGTGTGAGAGATCTCGCACAAGGCACTGCCGAAATTGCTATTCGCTAAAATGTGTAGCGCAAAGTATGATGTTATAAGTCATTTTAGTAGGGGCAAATTATGTTAACTCAAGACGTCACTAAAGAGCTGGAAGCCGTGATGGAACAGTTGCAACAGCAAGGTAAAGAGCCGACCGTTGCTCTCGTTAAAGCTCGAATGAAAACACCAGTGCCAATGCCAGCATTAATCACAACCATCAAAAGCTGGAAGAGCGCCAACCGCATTCCTAAAGTCGAGGTTGCGGTTCAAACTCCGAAAGAAGAAGATCGCATTGTTGCGCTGGAGAATACTGTGGCGAAGTTGGTTGCTCGAGTAGAAGAACTAGAAGCAAAGCTGAGTGAGAAAACATCATGAAACTGTGGGTAGATGCGGATGCTTGTCCGAAAGTAATCAGAGAGACGATTGTACGTGCTGCTGAGCGAACTGGTGTTGAATGCACATTTGTAGCGAACCATGTGGTGCCTGTACCCAAGCGTGCCAATATTCACTCTCTGCAAGTTCCAGCTGGCTTTGATATTGCCGATAACGAAATCGTCCGTCGCGTGGAAGCCAATGACTTAGTGATCACGTCTGATATTCCATTGGCAGACGAAGTGATCAGCAAAGGTGCTCAAGCACTAAGCTCGCGAGGCGAGTTATATACCAAAGACACCATCAAAGCGCGCTTAAACATTCGTGATTTCATGGATACCATGCGCTCAAGTGGCATTCAGACTGGCGGGCCTGCGGCGTTGTCTCAAACGGAACGCAGAGAGTTCGCTAACCACCTCGATAGAATTCTTGCTAAGCGTTGATGACCCCCTTCCTTTCTCACATCAGCGGACTAATAGGCTAGACCATAAAACAAAAAGCCTGCGATAGACGCAGGCTTTGATTGAACTGAGTGAGGTTGCCAATTAAGGCGTGTAGTACGTTGCCGCACCAGGACCTACTGGTAAACCAAATACGAATACCCATAGGTAGAACAGTACGCTCCAACCAACAATGAAGACGATTGAGTAAGGCAGCATGGTCGCGATCAGCGTACCGATACCTAAGTTCTTCATGTAGCGTGTTGCTACCGCAAGGATAAGACCGAAGTAGCTCATCATCGGAGTGATAATGTTCGTCGTTGAGTCACCGATACGGTAAGCCGCCTGAATCGTTTCTGGCGCGTAACCAACAAGCATTAGCATCGGAACGAAGATTGGTGCTGTCACAGCCCACTGTGCCGATGCCGAGCCAATCATCAAGTTGATGAAGCCACACATTAGGATGAAGGCGAAGAACAGCATTGGACCAGTTAGACCGATTTCTTGCAGGAAGCTTGCACCCGCTACCGCGAATACTTGACCAAAGTTTGTCCACTTGAAGAAGGCAACAAATTGAGCCGCAAAGAATACCAAAACAATGTACATGCCCATTGAAGACATTGACTTCGACATTGCATCAATCACATCGCGATCATTTTTCATCGTGCCAACAACGCGACCGTAAACAAAGCCCGGTACTGCGAAGAAAACAAAGATGAACGCAACAATACTCTTCAGGAATGGAGAGCCTGCAACCGTGCCTGCATCAGAGCGCAGAACACCATCAGCTGGAACGATAGTCCAAGCCAGTAGCGCAGAAACCGCCAGTACCGCAATACCTGCTAGTTTTAGACCTTTCTTCTCTACGTCAGTCAGACCACCCATCTTATCTTGAGATAGGTCTTCTGCCGCTTCTTCATCATTGTATTTGCCAAGTTTTGGCTCAACGATCTTCTCAGTAACAAATGCACCGGTAATCGCGATGAAGAAAGTAGAAACAAACATGAAGTACCAGTTTACTTCTGGGCCTACTGTGTAAGTTGGGTCAATCATCTGTGCAGCTGTTTCAGTGATACCTGAAAGCAGTGGGTCAACCGTACCAATCAGTAGGTTTGCAGAGTAACCACCAGATACACCAGCAAACGCCGCTGCTAGACCAGCAAGTGGGTGACGACCTAGAGAGTGGAACAGCATTGCCGCCAGTGGGATCAACACCACATAGCCAAGCTCAGAAGCCGTGTTTGAAATGATACCAGCGAAAACTACCGTTACCGTAACCATGCGCTGAGAAGCGCCCATTACTAGGCCACGCATTGCAGCAGAAAGTAGTCCAGAATGTTCTGCAATGGCAACACCAAGCATCGCAACCAGTACAGTACCTAACGGTGCGAAGCCTACGAAGTTTTTCACTAGGTTAGTAACAATCAGTTGTAAGCCTTCAGCGTTTAACAGGCTAACGACTTGAATCATGCCGTCGGCAGCGCGACCAGGTGCACCTTCAGGGCGAGGGTCAACAACGGAAACTTCGAAGTAACCAGCAATGCCGGACATGACTAGGATTGCAAGACAGAAAATAGCGAAAAGTGTGATTGGGTGGGGTAATAGGTTCCCCAAATATTCAACTGTATCTAAGAAGCGCGTGAACATTGGCTTCTTTGGCGAGTTTTGTTTCATTGAAGCAGATGAACTCATCTGTTCCCTCCTTGTATGTATTCCTGCGCATATGTAACAAAAATGTCACTAAGCATGCGCAGGGTACTCGACACAAGGGTTAAGTGAAAGTTCAAAACGTTACAGAATGTAAACAACAGTCGAACTTATGACCTATAATCGATAAATATATAGTTATATCACCCACATATAGATCATAAATCAGAATTATAGGTAACTATATTCCATAAATTCTTGCGATGTTTAAGGTTATTTCTGAACGGCCTTAAAACGCGGGTTTGTCTTGCAGATAACGTACAAACGCCCTCTTCGCTTAACGATTTGGCAATCTGGGTGACGGCTTTTTGCGCTCTTCAATGATTTAACCACTTTCATGTCTTAATCCTTATCTTTGCTAAATTGCCCAAAACGGCGATTAAAGTTCGCGATCCGGCCTTCTGCTTGAACGACACGTTGCTTACCTGTGTAAAACGGATGGGACTCAGACGAAACGTCTAAAGTGAAGTACGGGTAGGTTTTTCCGTCTTTCCACTCGATAGTGCGATCAGTTTGCAGCGTTGAGCCAACCACAAAATATTCATCTACGCTGGTGTCGTGAAATACCACAGGTCGGTATTCGGGGTGGATACCTGGCTTCATAAAAATTGTCCTTTCGATTAATTGTTATGTTATAACATTATAATTAATAATCATTCTCAAAAAGAAAAGCAAGCGAAATTTGTGATACTTTTCTTCTCAAACCTTTCATCAAGACACAAACCATGTATTCCATAGAGCCAATTGGCATTATTGAAAGCCCGTATAAAGAGAAGTTCGCTGTTCCTCGCCAGCCACGTTTAGTGCCCGCAGCGCGATCTCGCGTCAAACTTCAAGGCGCAGCAAATAGCCCTGAAGCCGTGCGCGGATTGGAGCAGTTTTCTCATGTGTGGTTACTGTTTTTGTTTGATCAGAACTTAGAAGCGGGATGGAAGCCAACCGTGCGCCCACCCCGCCTGGGCGGCAATGAACGTATTGGCGTATTTGCTTCACGTTCTACCTTCAGACCCAACGGTATCGGCATTTCCGCAGTAGAGGTCAAAGGCATCAGCAAGAAAGGCGATCAGATCTATTTGGAGCTGGGTAACGTAGACTTGGTCGATGGCACGCCGATTGTCGATATCAAACCATATATCCCCTACTCGGATTCAATTGTAGAAGCGCAAGGTAGTTATGCCGAAGACGAGCCTGAAACTTCGCAGGTAGACTTCTCTGATATTGCACTGGCAACACTCAAAAAGCGTAGCGATACTGAGTATGTTAAAGCGGTAATCGAACAAGTTCTGGCGCAAGATCCCCGTCCGGCTTACAAGAAGAACAAGCCTGATAGTAAGGAATATGCGGTAAATTTGTTCGATCTGAACGTCAAGTTCACAGTAAGCGATAACTTAATAACAGTTACTGCGATTGAAAGCTTTTGACAAAGGCATTTGGCTGATATTATAAGCGGCTAACAATTTTCCCTTCGTGGGACCTCCATACTCCTGTCCATTCTGGCTTGAGTATCTAACTTTAATAAACGGATAAATTTAATGCGTACCAGTAATTATCTTCTTTCTACTCTGAAGGAGACTCCAAACGACGCAGAAGTAGTGAGCCACCAGCTCATGCTACGCGCGGGTATGATCCGTAAGCTGGCTTCAGGTCTATACACCTGGCTGCCTACTGGTCTACGTGTGCTGCGTAAAGTCGAAAACATCGTTCGTCAAGAAATCGACAATGCAGGTGCAGTCGAAACTTTGATGCCCGTTGTTCAGCCGTTTGAACTATGGGAAGAGACAGGTCGTTCTGAGAAGATGGGTCCTGAGCTACTTCGCTTTACTGACCGTCATACTCGTCCGTTTGTTCTTAGCCCTACAGCTGAAGAAGTGATCACTAGCCTTGTGCGTAACGAAGTGAGCTCTTACAAACAGCTTCCGCTAAACCTGTACCAAATCCAGACTAAATTCCGTGATGAGCGTCGCCCACGTTTCGGTGTAATGCGTGCACGTGAATTCTGCATGATGGATGCATACAGCTTCGACATCGACAAAGAAGGTCTAGAGAAATCTTACCAAGCGATGCACGATGCTTACTGTAAAGCATTCGATCGCATGGGTCTTGAGTACCGTCCAGTACTTGCTGACTCTGGCGCTATCGGTGGTAGCGGCTCTCAAGAGTTCCACGTACTTGCTGAAAGCGGCGAAGACCTAATCGCATTCTCTACTGAGTCTGATTACGCAGCGAACATCGAAAAAGCAGAAGCAGCAGCGCCAGCAGGTGAGCGTGCTGAGCCAACTCAAGAGATGACACTGGTTGATACGCCAAACGCGAAAACAATCGCCGAGCTTGTTGAACAGCACGGTCTAGCAATCGAGAAGACAGTAAAAACTCTATTCGTGAAAGCGTCTGATGAAGTAGATGCTGACATCATTGCTCTTATCGTTCGTGGTGACCACGAGCTAAACGAAGTGAAAGCAGAAAACCTACCTCAAGTTGCTTCTCCACTAGAGATGGCAACAGAAGAGGAAATGCGTGTACTTATCGGTGCTGGCGCTGGCTCTCTTGGCCCTGTAGGCCTTGAACTGCCATTCATCGTTGACCGCTCTGTTGCTGTAATGAGCGACTTCGGCGCAGGCGCTAACATTGATGACAAACACTACTTCGGTATTAACTGGGGTCGTGACGTTGAACTAGGCCAAGTTGAAGATCTACGTAACGTAGTTGAAGGCGATCCAAGCCCATGTGGTCAAGGTACGCTAATGCTTAAGCGTGGTATCGAAGTTGGTCACATCTTCCAACTAGGTAACGTTTACTCAGAAGCGATGAACTGTGGTGTTCTTGGTCCTGACGGTAAAAACGTAATCCTAGAAATGGGTTGTTACGGTATCGGTGTTTCACGTGTTGTTGCTTCTGCAATCGAGCAGAACCACGACAAATACGGCATCATCTGGCCAGACGCACTAGCGCCTTTCCAAGTGGCTATCGTTCCTATGAACATGCACAAGTCTGAAGAAGTGAAAGAAGCGGCTGAGAAGCTGTACGCTGAACTGACGGCTATGGGTATCGAAGTACTATTCGATGACCGTAAAGAGCGCCCAGGCGTAATGTTCTCTGATATGGAACTTATCGGTATTCCTCACACTATCGTGATCGGTGATCGTTCAATGAAAGAAGGTAACTTCGAGTACAAGAACCGCCGCTCTGGTGAGAAGACAGCCGTTGCGATGGCAGACATCGTTGAGCACGTTAAAGCTCAGCTACAATAAGCTGCACTAAGCACACTGTGCTGAATATAGCGATGAAAAGGGTTGGCTTCGGTCAGCCCTTTTTTACGTCTGCTTTTCTAAGTGTGTAGACCCTCTCTAATATTTGCGTTGTTAATCTTTGGTTCAGATTCATCATCTTACACTGGATTTAATCTAGTAAGGAGGTCACTCATGGATCTAAAAAGTCTTCTTAACCAAGCTCTCAAATCAGACCTGATCAAGCAAGGTGCCGATGCGCTTGGTAAACAATCGAGCAATATCAAATCTTCATCTAACTCTAGCCAACTAAAAACCCTTGGCGCAGGTGCGATCGGCGGCGGCCTTATCGGCATGCTGATGGGCTCGAAGAAAAGTAAAAAGATGGCGAAGAAGATGGGCTCTGGCGCGCTTAAAGTCGGTGGCGCAGCGGCACTAGGTGCTCTGGCTTACAAAGTCTACAACGATTGGCAATCAAAACAGGATACACAAGGCGTTAGCGAAACCTTTGACCCAGATGACAACAAACATGCAAAGCTGATCCTTAAAGCCATGATTGGTGCAGCGAAAGCCGATGGCCATGTCGATGAAGAGGAAATGGCTCGCATCGAGCAGGCACTGACAGAAATGGGCGCAGATGTTCATGTAAGACAGTTGGTTCATCAAGAGCTGCATAAACCTCTCGATCCAGCAGAAATAGCCCGCTTAGCAACGTCGCCACAACAAGCATCAGAAATTTATCTGGCGTCGCTGATTGTGGCCGATGAGCAAAACTTTATGGAGAAAGCGTATTTGCAGGAGCTTGCAAAGCAGCTCAATCTTTCTCCAGAAGTCACACATCAATTGGAAGCCCAATTGCAGTGATGAATGTTTGCTCAAGTTGCTCGTTAACTTGAGCCAAAACAATTCTCTGCTTTGAGTTTCAAAACGGCTGTGTGTATATTTGAGAGCAGTTATCATTTCTTAAGGATTTAGCCATGCAAGTATACGGCTGTTGTGAATTAGTTCGTGAGCTATACGCTCAAATCGGTAGTGGCGACCAAGCTTACGTACCTCAAGCAATCTCATGTGCAGTAAGAGCATTGAATGACGTTGCAGCAGACGAGTCTCTGCCAAAAGACGTTCGTGAAAAAGCCGCATTTGCTGCGGCAAACCTACTGATTTCTGATTTCGAGGATAAGTAATGAATCTAGCGAACTTCGAATCCATGGATCCAATCATGCTGATGAGCATCGTCAACATGAAGCTGCGTGACGACTTCGGTGGTGATCTGGATAAGCTGGTTGCATTCTTTGATATCGACCGCGCAGCACTTGAAGCAAAACTGGCGACGGCGGGCTTTGACTTTCTGCCTGAAGCTGGTCAGTTCCGTTAATCGCTCATCGCGACGGACAACGTAAACAACGAATAGAAAAAAGGGCTTGATGCATTCATCAAGCCCTTTTCTTTTGTGCTTTACGCAAGCCGATTAGCCAAATGAAGCCCAGATGACTGTCGCGACCAGAATCGGACAAACGAACTTCACGTATGCTGGCCACAACTTACCGAACCAACCTTGAGTGAACTCCGGACAACCTTGTTCAAGCTCTTTGATTTTCGAGTGACGATTCCATACCCAACCACCAAATAGACAGAACAATAGCGCCGCCATAGGCTGTAGGTATTGCGTTGCGATGGTTGCAACCATGCCAAACAGTGCACCGAAGTTAAATACGATAACGACACTGAACAGCGCAATCAGGCCACCCAATACCCAGCTTGTCGTGCTGCGTTTAGTATTGAATCGTTCACTTACTAGAGCAACCGGACATTCAAGCATCGAGATAGAAGACGTCAATGCTGCAATCGTCAGTAGTAAGAAGAACACGATTGAGAACAGTTGTCCAAGCAGACCTAAGCTATCAAACATCAGCGGTAGAACTGTAAATACCAGCGTATCTGAACT
The DNA here is from genome assembly GCF_030248475.1 of Vibrio sp. D173a. Lineage (NCBI taxonomy): Bacteria > Pseudomonadati > Pseudomonadota > Gammaproteobacteria > Vibrionales > Vibrionaceae > Vibrio > Vibrio sp. D173a. The sequence goes on along the minus strand of NZ_JAHGAH010000056.1, from coordinate 7,384 downwards.
TAGTAGCGAGCCATCTTCTGCATAGATTTGAACGCCTTTTTGCATCGCAACGAACATTGCCGGCATCACTACTAGGCCTGCAATAAAGGCAACGGCAGTGTCTACCATGGTCACGTTCATCGCCATCTTAGGCAAGTTCTCTTTCTTACTTAGGTAAGAGCCATAAATAAGCATCGAACAGCCACCGATGGTCAGTGAGAAGAAGCCTTGACCCATCGCGGCAAGGATAAGTTTGCGATCCCATACTTTCTCGAAATCAGGCACTAGGTAGTGCTTCAAACCTTCCATCGCACCGTTTTGCGTCATGATGTAGATGAACAGCAAACCGAACAGAACAAACAGTGCTGGCATTAGACGTCTAGACCACTTCTCAATACCCTGTTTCACGCCGCCTTGTACGATCAAAATGGTTAATACATAAAATGTAATCGTACCAAACAAGTTGCGTTCAACGCTGAAGCCTTTCAACCATTGTGTCGCCGCTTCCATGCCCATGATGTCGGTAACTGCGCCCAACATAAAGCAGATCAACCAGCCGCCTACAATCGAGTAAAACGCCAAAACCGCACTTGGTACACTCAGGCCAATCCAACCAACTAGGCCGCCAAGCTTCTTGCCCACAGGGTTGTCTGTTAAAGAACGCATACTGTCTACTGGGTTTGCTTGACCATGACGACCGATCGCCATTTCAACCACCAGCATTGGGAATGCAACGATAAGAATCATCACCAAGTACACCAACAAGAAGGCGCCACCGCCGTTACTTGCTGCTTGGGTAGGAAAGCCCCAAATATTACCTAGACCCACTGCAGCACCTGCTGCCGCTAAAATGAATCCTAGGCGTGAGCCGAAATGCTCACGAGGCTGAGAAGAAGTTTGTTGTGTCATACCACTCACACAAAATATCAATGAACTAGCTGACTAGTACACTATAGCAATATCTTCTACTCAACAAGAGTGATTAGGTTAATTACTCGACAATCAGATCAATTAGCAGACATTCAGTTTGTAAATTTCCACGTACATCTCATATTCACCAAGTCTCCCATTCGCCCCTTTTGATGGATTTATAAATCAGCGTGAAGTGAGCCGAAAAATAATGAGCCGCGTTGTAAAGCACGAATAGTTCAGCGTGATTTCGTGTTGAAAAGTAAAACAAATTGCTTCGATTTTTCCTCATCAGGTCTATTTATCAACTAGTTATCTAACTATACCCAAGTCATCTTGATGATACTTGGGGATGTATTTGTTCATGTTCTTTCGAACATCGAGTAACTCAAGGAGAGAAAAATGAAGGTCACGCTACTGCATGGTGCGGTCGTTGCAGCACTCAGTGTCAGCTACCAAGCTCAAGCCTACAATTTCCAAGATTTATCGGTCTGGGATAGTTCCACCGTTTATAATTCTGGCGATCAAGTACAAACTAAAGGCGCTGCGTATGAGGCAGCTTATTGGACGCAAGGCAATGATCCGGTCAATAACTCGGGGCCATGGGAAGCATGGAAAGGCCTTGGACAATGTGATGGTAGTGGTACAAACCTACCTCCGACGGTGTCCTTCTCTTCTCCTGCAGATAATGCGCAAATTCCAGAAGGCAGCGTGATCACTTTATTGGCGAACGCAGCTGACGAAGATGGTCAGGTCGCTCAAGTAGAATTCCTTGCTGGTAACCAGACCGTTGCTGTTGTTACCCAATCCCCTTTCCAAGCGGAATGGACAGCGGTAGAAGGTGTCTCTCAGTTAACAGCTATCGCCACCGACAATGAAGGTGCGATCACCACAACCAACGTGTCTATCTTCGTTCAGCCGCAAACCGAATTACCACCTCCAACCGTATCTCTCACGAGCCCTACGGGTACAGAAACACCAAATGTGGGTGACATCATCGCGGTAACAGCCGATGCAGCAGACAGCGATGGCTTAGTCACGCAAGTTGAGTTTTTCGTAAACAACCAGTCCGTTGCCGTCGATACTTCAGCTCCATATGAATACATCTGGACTGCAGCAGTTGGAACTCACACCTTTAAAGCACAGGCGACCGACGATTCGAATCTATCGACCATGAGCCAAGAAGTCTCTCTCGTCGTCAACGATTCAAGCTCTGGAGGCTGTGCAGATGCAGTGCCTTATGTAGCTGGTAACCGCTATGAAGCAGGCGCACTCGTTTCTAATCTCAACCAAAAATACCGCTGTGATGTTGCAGGTTGGTGTTCTTCCGATGCAGCCTGGGCTTATGAGCCGGGTGAAGGTTTGTACTGGCAAGATGCGTGGACTGGGCTAGGTGCCTGTTCGACACCGCCTCAAGTTGCTATCACCGCACCAAGCGAAGGACAAGTCTTGCTCGCAGGTGACAGCGTTGAAGTCTCGGCGGATGCCAGTGATGCAGACGGTAGTGTGACTCAAGTAGAGTTCTTCGCCAATGGCACCAGTTTAGGTGTAGTTGCTCAAGCACCATATTCCGTTCTATGGAATGCAACGTTAGTTGGCGCGAATCAACTAAAAGCCGTTGCCACAGACAACGATAACAATACGTCCGAGTCTGTCGTAAACGTGACGGTGAGTGACCAAGATTTGGTGATTTCATTGACGTCACCGAGTGCAGGACAAACCGTCGGTTTAGGTAAGAATCTCGTTCTAAGCGCAGATGCAACTTCACTAACCTCTGGCGTGAAACACGTAGACTTTATGGTGAACGGTGCAATTGTCGCAACCGACACAACCGCACCTTACTCAGCGAACTGGACACCTGCCGCGATTGGTAGCTTTACGGTAAGCGCTCAAGCCACTGATCTTGCAGGCACAACAGCGCTTTCTGATGCCGCTTCGATTACCGTGGTTGAGCAAACAGAAAAACGCCACAAGCTGATTGGATACTGGCACAACTTTGTGAACGGTGCGGGCTGCCCAATTCGCCTCGCTGACATGTCTGATGCATGGGATGTGATTGATATTGCCTTTGCCGAAAACGACCGCAACAGCGATGGTACCGTGCATTTCAACTTGTACTCTGGAGATATCTACAGTGATTGTCCTGCGCTAGACCCAACTCAATTCAAGCAAGACATGGCCGCACTGCAAGCTAAAGGTAAGAAGTTCGTTCTGTCTCTTGGTGGCGCAGAAGGCACAATCACGCTCAACACAGACCAAGATGAAGCAAACTTCGTGTCGAGCCTAACCGCATTGATTGCCGAATGGGGCTTCGATGGTTTGGATGTGGATCTAGAAAGTGGCTCTAACCTGCTCCATGGTTCGCAAATCCAAGCACGTTTAGGTGGTGCTCTGCTGCAAATCGAGCAGAACATGGGCGGCGATATGTATCTCACCATGGCGCCAGAGCACCCTTACGTACAAGGTGGCTACATTGCTTATAGCGGTATTTGGGGAGCGTATATTCCTGTGATTAACGAAACACGCAGTACACTCGACCTTCTACACGTTCAGCTATACAACAACGGCGGCCTGCCAAACCCATACATGCCTGGCTCGGCTCCAGAAGGGTCTGTGGATATGATGGTGGCACAGTCTAAGATGCTGATTGAGGGTTTTGAATTGGCAGACGGCACCATGTTTGAACCACTGCGTGATGACCAAGTGGCGATTGGTTTGCCATCCGGTCCGAGCTCCGCTAACTCAGGCCAGGCTCCAACTCAGAACATTCTAGACGCGCTAGACTGTCTGATCAAAGGCACCTCATGTGGCACAGTGAAACCAGCATTCAACTACCCGAATTACGCAGGTGTGATGACATGGTCAATCAACTGGGATGAACATGATGGCTTTAACTTCTCGAAGCCAGTGGGTGACAAATTGATTCAGATGAATGCGCAATAATCCGCGTAGATTGTGAATAGCACCGAAGTAAAAAGAGCGCCTTGATAGGCGCTCTTTGTTGTTTGTGCTTCACAAATTAAATGGTGAAGACTTGGTAATCTTTTAGCTCGGGGATCTTTTTCAGCAGATCTTGTTCTTCAACCGCCATATCATCCAGAGATTCACACAAGTCTTCCGCTTGTTTTTCTACGTCTTCCGAGTGTTCCGCTAAGCGTTCTTGAACCTTAGCTTGCAGTTCGGTCATGCTTTCAGACAGTGCGGTTAAGTTCAAGCCGCCGTCTTCTTTCATCTTGGCAGACAACGCATCAAACGCGCTGGTTAGGAATTCTTTGTTAAAGATTTCTTGTGCTTTTTCGAAGTCTTGTGACCATGATTCAGTCATCGAATCAAAGCTATCAGCAGGTAGAATAAAATCACCGTCTTTGTAGTAACGGGCTTCTACATCAGCAAAGAAGTCTTTTACTGCGACTTTCACGTTATCAAATGAATCTGGTGCATCAAGGCTAACCGCGATGTCACCTATAATGTCGTTTGCCAATGCTAAGCCATCACTTGCCAACTGTTTTGCTTGCGGAATGTAAGCATTCATCTTCTCGCGGTAATTCTCGATTGCCGCTTTCTGATCATCATCAAGCTCGATCAGCTCGCCTTTTATAAACAGGTTATTGTCTTCGTCGACGACCGCTTTTTCACCATTGGTATGCACGATTTCTAAGTTCTGACCATCCATACGAACTTCGTTGTTAATATCGACGCGACACTGGGCTGCATAGCCACTGGCGCTGATGGTCAACAATGAGAGTGTGAGCAGTTTCTTCATTACTTTCTCTTTTTTCATGGTTATTCTGTTTAACTATAACAAGCAACTATGGATAAGATGTCAGCAAACCGTCACGACTTCATAACAAGTTGTTTTATCGCCAATTTTCACATCGATGTCTTCCCCTTCTTCTTTGCCGACCAAAGCACAACCAAGGGGGGATTTCGGCGTGAGAACAAACACTTCTTTGCCTTGCCATTCAACGGTCAGTCCACCGGAGCAAGGGCCAATAAAGAAGGCTTTTTCAACATCATTTTCGTCGACTAATTCCACATAAGCACCAACCGCGATACGTGCATCAACAAAATCACGCAACACAAGAGTGCGGTACTGGCGAAGCTCTTCTTCACTCTCTTGTACACGCATTGCTTGCCCGTGTGCCAGATACGATGCCTCAAGTGCTAATGTGTCGTACTTGTGCTCAGGTACGGTCTCTTCATCCGTCGCAGCATCAATGGCTCTTTGCGTCGAGGCGTGAGCAACGTGCAGTTTGTCTTCGAGTTGTTGAATGATTATTTGGACTAAATCGGCTTTGTTCATACTTTTAGGACGCGCGTTAGGCACTCAGGGTGTGTTAATGTAACCCAGTTTATCATCAAACCAAGGTTTCCCTATTATGCAAAGTGACTCGCTTCAGCAAACGCTTCAATCCGTGTTCGGGTTTGACTCATTAAGATCCGGCCAACAGCCGGTGATTGAAGCAGTAATGAACGGACACTCAGCCGCAGCCATCTTCCCAACTGGCTCAGGGAAATCGCTTTGCTACCAACTTCCTGCTACCCAGTTACCACATCTGACATTGGTGATTTCACCGCTTCTTGCGTTGATGAAAGACCAACTTAGCTTTTTACAAAGCAGAGGCATTGCTGCGGCGTCTATCGACAGCAGCCAAAGCCGTGAAGAAACACAGCAGGTGATGGCTGGCGTAAAGAATGGACATATCAAGATTTTGATGATCTCGGTAGAGCGACTCAAAAACGAACGTTTTCGCGAGTTCATTCGTCAAATCCCACTTTCTCTCATGGTGGTTGATGAAGCGCACTGTATCTCGGAGTGGGGTCATAACTTCCGTCCAGACTACCTTAAACTGCCGCAATACCAGCGTGAACTGAATATCCCTCAAACCCTCTTGCTGACCGCTACCGCTACGCCAGCAGTTATCGAGGACATGCAAAGTAAGTTTGATATCGCTAGCGAGAACGTTACCGTTACCGGTTTCTATCGCTCTAATCTCGATATCTCGGTGGTGCCTTGCGAGGAAGAAAATAAGCAAACACAGCTGAATGACATCATTGCTGCGGCCCCTAAACTGCCGAGTATCGTGTACGTAACTCAGCAGCAAACCTCGGAGCAAGTAGCCAGCTCATTAATTCGTTTAGGCATCAATGCTCACGGTTATCATGCGGGTATGAGGAACGATATTCGAGAGAAAATCCAACAGCAGTTTATGGACTCGCAAATCGACTGTATTGTCGCCACAATCGCGTTTGGTATGGGAGTAGATAAATCCGACATTCGTCGTGTTATTCACTTTGATTTACCGAAATCTATCGAAAACTACGCACAAGAAATCGGGCGCGCTGGACGAGATGGGCAACGTTCGGAGTGTATTCTTTTGGGGAACACCTCTGGCTTAACAGTATTAGAGAACTTTGTTTACGGTGACACACCAGAGCCAAGCTCAATCAATTATGTATTAGAACAAATTCGCGAGAACACACCTCAGTGGGAAGTGATGGCGCTGCGCTTATCTCGCGACAGCAATATTCGCCAACTGCCACTGAAGACCTTATTGGTTTACTTAGAGCTGGCAAAAGTGATTGAAGCCAAATACAGCTATTTCGCGGAATATCGCTTCAAGTTCTTACAAGACCAGTCTTTCATCCTCAATCAGTTCCAAGGCGAACGACGTCAGTTTGTTGAAGCTATTTTTGCTTGTTCAACCAAAGCGAAAGTTTGGTGCCAAGTGGATTTAGAAGCCTTGTGGATGAACTATCAATCTGAGCGTAGCCGCGTGGTTGCGGCGCTTGATTACTTCCACCAAAACGGTTGGATTGAATTAGAAAGCAAGCAACTCACGGATGTGTATTCGGTTCTCCCTGCGACTCAAAATCAAGAAGTGATTTCTCAGCATTTGGTTGAGCTGTTCCAATCCAAAGAACAAAAAGACATTGAACGAATTCATACTATGTTGGATCTGTTCCAATCATCGGGCTGCTTGAGCCATCAATTAGCGCATTACTTTGCTGATCACAATGCACCGACGCAATGTGGTCACTGCTCAGTATGTCGTGGACAAATCGCATCGTTCCCTCAGCCACAACAAGAGCAACCTGAGTTGACTCACCTATCCGCTTGGGTTGATGAGTTTGTTCAGCTTTCACCAACGGCGATTAGCAATGCCGCCGTAGCTCGCTTCCTGTGTGGGATCAGCACGCCAATCATTGCTCAGCTTAAAGCTAGCAAACTGCGAGGCTATGGCTCGATGGCGAATGTCTCTTTTGAACAGGTTCTAAAGCAGGTTGAGTTAGCACGAGCTTAAAAGAAGCTCAATTGGCGTGCTTGTTGTTCAGGCTTGAGCATCACACTCAAGCCTAACAGCCTTATTTCTCGGCCGTTTTGGCGCTTAAGAATATCTCTCAGCAGCACTTTGAAATCTTCAAGCTCCAGCTGAGGGTGAATGTGCTCAATCGTTGTGAGTTGAAAATCAGCAAACTTGAGCTTGATACCCTG
>NZ_JAHGAH010000559.1:0-1029 GCF_030248475.1 Vibrio sp. D173a | reverse complement strand
AAATGAACGCAGAGCGCCAATTACGGTGACTACCACGGCAATATAAGTGGCAGGTCGCAATTGAGGTAGCACCACATACCACAGCATTCGCCACTTCTTGGCTCCATCCAGTCGTGCTGCTTCCAACTGTTCAGGGTCTAGGTTGTTCAAGCCCGTTAAGTACAAAATCATGCAGTAAGAGATTTGTGGCCACAGGCCTGCCACGATAATCCCGTAGGTAACGTAATCTTCATTGGCGAGAATGGAGATAGGCTCAAAACCAAGTGAACCTAAGACGATATTGAACAGGCCAAAAGATGGATCGTAAAACCAGGCAAACACTAAGCCCACAACCACTTGTGAGATAACAAATGGAAAGAAGAAGAGAGACTTAACAACACGGATGCCTTTCACTTGTTGGTTGAGAAAAAGGGCGATAGCCAGACCACAAGGTGGCGCAAGCATAAAGAAGATCAACCAAAGGAAGTTGTTAGTCAGTGAGGTGTAGAACGCATCGGAGTCAAATAGCTCACGATAGTTCTCTAGCCCCACCCACTCTTTCTCACCAAGCCCATCCCACTCGAAAAAACTCAACCAGATACTGTCCACAGTCGGAAAGATCACATAGAGCGAGAAGATGGCGATTGCCGGTGTTAAAAACAGCCACGGCGACAGCTTAGAGCTGATGCGCCTTTTCTTTCTGGCTGATGGGATGCGATTTTCTGGGTATATCGTTTTCACAGATTGCACCATTTTCCCAAATTCCTTGTCTTCATAGCTTTGTTTACAATTCCATTTGTTTCAAAGTTAATCGGCGAAACATCATCAAATTGCTAAGCTTTAATCGTAACCATGCTCAAATATTAATCTCAGCAATCATATTGTGTATCGTTATGTTTAAATTGTGTAAACGATTCCACAAAAAACAGAATACTTTGTAAAATTTGTATGAGCCGGATCAATAAATCGTGCGAGGCACCTAACAAATTTCTGATGAATGCGTATGTTTTAAAGGCAAAGTGATGTAGTCCAACAAGGCAAGGAGATAGC
>NZ_JAHGAH010000558.1:0-1015 GCF_030248475.1 Vibrio sp. D173a | reverse complement strand
AACAAGCACCACAAGTGGCCTGCCCTGAGTGTGGTAAGGGTCACCTTGTTGAGCGTAAGTCTCGCTATGGCAAGCAGTTCTTCGCGTGTGATAACTACCCTAAGTGTAAGTTTGCCGTCAATCAGCCGCCTATCATAGGCCGCTGTGAAGTGTGCCAGTATCCATTGTTGATGGAGAAGAAAACCGCAAAAGGCATCAAAAAGCAGTGTGCTGACCGAAAATGTCACCACATTCTAGAACAAGCATAAAAAAACGGCGCTCAATGAGCGCCGTTTTTATTGGATTTCAACTTACTGCATCTGTTCAGCAAAATCGTGGATCGCTGGGTAAGCCTCTTTATCCAAGATCTCAGCTAGGCCGCAAAGCGTGCGTTGAAGTTCTGCGTTGTAGTCTGCGCTGACGTTGATGTGACCCATCTTACGACCTGCACGTTTTTCTTTGCCATACCAGTGAACATGACAACCGACCTGCGCCAAGATCGCGCTAGGCAGAGTGTCTTCACCAAGAATGTTAATCATCGCAGTCGGGCGAATTAGCTTGGTACTGCCGAGTGGCATACCACAGACTGCACGCAGGTGATTCTCAAACTGACATGTTTCAGCGCCTTGTTGTGTCCAGTGACCTGAGTTATGAACGCGTGGTGCGATTTCATTCACCAGTAGCTCACCTTGAACATCAAAGAACTCAAGTGCTAGCACGCCAACGTAATCTAGACGCTTAGCAACCGCAGTAAACATGGCTTTGGCTTGCTCTTGCAGCTCGATGTCATCAATAGCGGTAGATAGGCTCAGCACGCCATCGGTATGTACGTTCTCAGCCAGTGGGTAAACCTGGATTTCACCATCTTTACCACGGGCACCGACCAGAGAAACCTCACGGTCAAATGGGACAAACTCTTCAGCGACAATCGCTTGGTTGTCGGTCGCTGCGATGCATTCAGCCATTTCGGTCCAAACGCTCTCGATAGCATCTGTCGACTTTAGGCGCCATTGGCCTTTACCGTCGTAGCCACCTA
>NZ_JAHGAH010000557.1:0-764 GCF_030248475.1 Vibrio sp. D173a | reverse complement strand
TTCTGCAAGCATCCCTTTGGGAAGTAGAGGGATCTCTAATGACATATCGAAGCGGTCTAATAAAGGACCAGACAATCGATTCAAATAACGTAAGATAATCTGTGGATTAGCACGGGCTTGATTGCCTTCGTAATATCCCGTCGGGCTTGGGTTTAGCGCCCCCACCAATTGAAAGCGAGCAGGAAAACGGGTTTTGCCCGCAGCCCGTGAGATGATGATCTCTCCAGACTCCAAAGGCTCTCGCAATGAATCGAGCACTTTCCTTTCAAACTCGGGCATTTCATCAAGAAACAACAGCCCATTATGCGCCAATGATATTTCTCCTGGCCTTGGCACAGAGCCTCCACCCACCAGTGCCGCCATCGAGCTTGAATGATGCGGGGAACGAAATGGACGCTGCTTCCAGTTGTATTGATTAATCTCTTGCTGAGTGAGTGACGCAACAGAAGCCGTTTCCATCGCTTCGTCATCACTCATCTCAGGCAGTAAGTCACAAAGGCGTGAAGCGAGCATGGTCTTGCCCGTGCCGGGTGGACCTAAAAACAGTAAGTTATGATTGCCAGCCGCCGCGATCTCTAACGCTCGTTTGCCTTGCTGCTGACCAATAATATCTTGCAGGTCTCGAGTCATGTGCTTTTGAGATCGAGGCTCAGAGACATCATTTAAATCCAGTGTACTTTGACCACAGAGGTAGCCGCACACCTCGAGCAGTGTTTGGGCGGACTTATGCTCCCCTTGTCCAACCAAAGCCGCTTGCTCACCGT
>NZ_JAHGAH010000556.1:0-736 GCF_030248475.1 Vibrio sp. D173a | reverse complement strand
GAAGCGACTTGGCGACTATACTCGCCATTCGGTGCATCAGGTTTATATCTTCATCAATCACAGGGCGAATATCAGGGCGAATTACCTTAAGTACCACCTCTCGACCCGAATCTTTCAGTTTTGCCGTATGCACCTGTGCAATCGAAGCCGATGCCAGTGGCTTAATATCAAAGTCGGTAAACCAGTTATCTAAACTGCCGCCTAGCGCCTTCTCCATATCGCGCTTCGCCAACTCGCCGTCAAACGGGGCAACTTGGTCTTGCAGCAAAGCTAACTGATCGGCAATGTGAGGAGGAAACAGATCGCGACGCGTCGACATCATCTGACCAAACTTGATCCACACAGGGCCAAGCTCTTGCAGTGCAAGGCGCAGACGATGGCCGAGTTCCTTATCTTGATGACGATTTTTAAGCCAAAACAGTGACTTTCGAGCCAACAATGGCGCTTTAGTCAATTGGTGCTCTGGCATCAATTCATCAAGGCCATACTCCAAGTGTACCTTGATAATGTGATAAAGACGTTTCAGTTCTGCCGGCGTCATGCTTTCTCCAGTAGAGTATTCAGCTTGGCCTCAAGGCGCGCTGTGGCACTTTTGACGTCATCAACCTGATCACAGAAGTGCGCAATCTCTAGCGGGGCTGGTGCAATCTTCCACTCTTCGGTTAGTACCTGCGCAAAGTGGCTCTGGTGCTTATTGGCTTGCGAAGCGACAAAACCGCCGACATTCTTAACGCCC
>NZ_JAHGAH010000555.1:0-627 GCF_030248475.1 Vibrio sp. D173a | reverse complement strand
AACTCAGGCTATTTTCGTAACTGCTATGGATACGAACCCTCTAGCTGCTGAGCCAGAATTGATCATTAACGAGCAGTCTTCTGCTTTCGTTGCTGGTTTAGATATTCTTTCAACTCTAACGAGCGGCAAGGTTTACGTTTGTAAAAAAGGCACAAGCCTACCTCGTTCGTCTCAGTCTAATGTTGAAGAACATGTTTTCGATGGCCCACACCCTGCAGGTCTTGCAGGTACGCATATGCATTACCTATATCCGGTAAATGCACAAAACGTAGCGTGGAGCATTAACTATCAAGACGTTATCGCGTTCGGTAAACTTTTCCTAACGGGTGAAATTTACACAGATCGCGTTGTTTCTCTGGCTGGCCCAGTAGTAAACAACCCACGTCTAGTTCGTACTCAACTTGGTGCTAGCCTTGATGAGCTTACGGACAGCGAGTTGATGCCAGGTGAAGTTCGTGTGATCTCAGGTTCAGTACTAACTGGTACTCAAGCAACAGGTCCTCACGCTTACCTTGGTCGTTACCATCAGCAAGTTTCTGTTCTACGTGAAGGTCGTGATAAAGAGCTATTCGGCTGGGCTATGCCTGGTAAGAACAAGTTCTCTGTTACTCGTTCATTCCTTGGTCA
>NZ_JAHGAH010000554.1:0-702 GCF_030248475.1 Vibrio sp. D173a | reverse complement strand
TGTGTGTGACTGAACAGAATGAACCACTTTGGAAGCGAGCGCCGAGTTATGTTACCAAGCCACCTCAAGCTCGGTATTAATATAAGTTGTTCTCTAATAATCCTAAGCCAATTAGAACCATGTGGGATAAGGCTGCTCTTGCACCAATCAAAGCATACTTTATTTACCAAAATGGCCACCACGTAACTAGCTTTTGTCTGCGAATAGATGCAATCTGTGAAGATTTAAACGGAACTGTGCCTTCGCCATTTTTGTCACGACTAAAGCCAGTAATATAGCGGCCGCCACGAACAACCATTCTAGCGTGAACAGTACCATTATCTAATTTTACATCTACCCAATGAACATCCATTTTCATATCTGCACCAAGCTTAGATAGTAGAGGTTTCGGGATTTCGACTTTACCCATTAGATGCCGTTTCCTTGCTAATCAACCTTAGATTGTTATATGTGTTTTTCTCGAACCATTTGTGGGTATCCACTTTTGGCTACTTCATATATACGAAATCCAAATTTTTCATACAACTTTATCGCCGAGGTATTCTGGGGGTGTACACCAAGTCTTAAGCCTGAAGCTGAATTTTCAATGAGATGTTGCATCAGAGAGGAAGCCACGCCTAGCCCTCGATATTCAGGATGTACAGCAATCGCAATTTCTGGGTAGTCAGCATATTTTTGAGTTTGGCAGGATTTGTAGCGTAA
>NZ_JAHGAH010000553.1:0-1902 GCF_030248475.1 Vibrio sp. D173a | reverse complement strand
ACTGGGTTACCCAACAGTGGCAATTGGCGGTATCGACCAAAGCAATGCCGATCTGGTTTGGCAGTCTGGGGTAACAAGCTTAGCTGTGGTTAGAGCTATTACTTTATCTGACGACCCACAGGCTGTGATTGATTTCTTTAGCAACCTGATGCGAGAAAGACAGCAGACATTCACTGTGACTCAATCAAATGAAGTAGGGGAAGTGTGTGCTTAATGATAAGGAGATCAACGTCAAGTCGCTCTCCCAGGAGTCGGTGAAAAAGGCCAAGATCCGCTTGGTCAATCTCACGTACTCATTATCGGCTGTGGTGGATTAGGTAGTGCAGCGAGTCTGTATTTAGCCGCAGCAGGTGTTGGGAAGCTTGTCGTCGTTGATGATGATGTTGTCGAGAGCAGCAATCTACAAAGGCAGATCATCTATCGTGAGCAAGATTTAAAACAAACCAGGACTGCAGCGACCGCAAAGCAATTGTTTGAGCTCAATCCGATGGTGCAGGTTCGTGCTATTGAAAAGCGCCTTGACCAGAATCAGCTGTCACTCGAGATCATGCTTGCCGACGTTGTGCTTGATTGCAGCGATAACATGCCAACGAGACAGATGATTAATCGAGCTTGTTATGAGCAAAAAACGCCGCTGATTTCCGCTGCAGCAATTGGATGGCAGGGGCAGTTTGCTGTCTTTGACTATCAAGACTCACAACCTACGTCGGCTTGTTATCGCTGCCTATATCCATTCGATGAACTGAGTCAGGCTCAAAAGTGCAGCGAAAGTGGCGTGATTGGTCCGGTCGTAGGGACGTTAGGAAATTACCAAGCACTGGCGGCGATTCAAAAACTCGCTACGGGCCAGTTTCATGTTGCGACAAGTAAGCTGCATATCTTTGATGGCTTGCGAATGCAGTGGCAACAGATGATGGTACCAAAAGACAACAACTGTCAGGTATGTCATTAGTACCTGAACACCCAGAGCACATTGCTCCATGAGAGTGATGAAGCTATTGAGGCTCTGCTTGCAGTAGTAATAGCTTTCGATGCTCTGCTTAAGAAGCAATCGTCGAGAACATAGAGAATTAAAACAAATGACAACAGTACAACAAAGCCTGAGTGACGGGCTTGAAGACGGTGAGATGATCACTGTCGCCATCAACGAACAACCGCAACAGGTTGCGAGTCAGTCCAATCTTCAGCAAGTGATTTTTGAACTACCAGAAATGGGATGCGTGTTTGCCATCAACAATAGCGTGGTTCCACGCAGCCAATGGGCAAGCACCGTATTATGTGAGGGAGATAGTATCTCTCTGTTTCAAGCAATAGCAGGGGGGTAATGAGATGCTGCATATCGGAGATAAGAAGTTTGAATCAAGACTATTTACCGGAACTGGAAAGTTCGCAAATAGTCACTTAATGGCTGAAGCGATACAAGCGTCAGGTTCTCAACTCGCGACGATGGCACTCAAGCGTGTGGATGTAAACGACCAGCAAGACGACATCTTAAAACCCTTGGTTGAAGCTGGAGTTAGTTTACTGCCAAACACTTCAGGTGCCAAAAATGCCAAAGACGCGGTGTTTGCTGCGCAGCTTGCGCGAGAGGCATTGGGAACCAATTGGCTGAAGCTAGAGATTCACCCTGACCCAAAATACTTAATGCCAGATCCTATCGAAACACTCGCTGCTGCTGAGCAATTGGTTCGCGAAGGGTTTATTGTTCTGCCTTACTGTCATGCCGATCCTGTGTTGTGTAAGCGACTCGAAGAGGTGGGTTGTGCCGCAGTAATGCCACTAGGTGCGCCAATTGGTTCGAATAAAGGTATCGTCTCCCATGACTTCCTGGAGATCATAATCGACCAAGCAAACGTACCAGTTGTTGTTGATGCTGGTATCGGAGCACCTTCGCATGCTGCT
>NZ_JAHGAH010000552.1:0-762 GCF_030248475.1 Vibrio sp. D173a | reverse complement strand
TTTGAACGTAAACTTCAAGAGTTGCATGAGACAACAAGGCTACATATCGAACAGGCTAAGGAAAGCATCGTATCGCCGATGGAATTCAGTGATGATAACGATAGAGCCTCGAGCGAAGAGCAGTCGGCAATCGCGTTAAGAATTATAGACAGGGAACAGAAACTCTTGCCTAAAATTCAGCAATCAATAGAACGAATTCATACTGGTGAATATGGTTATTGCCTCGAATCGGGAGAGCCGATCGGAATACCTAGGTTGCTCGCGCGACCCACCGCTGAGTATTGTGCAGAAGTGAAGGCACAAAAAGAGACTAAGGAGCATCGATTTAGGGGTTAGCACAAAAATAAAAAAGCTCCTGAATATCAGCAGCTTTTCTTGGACTGGTGATCCATGTTGAACTAGTTGATGTCTTGAACCTTCATCACTAGATCCTCCCAGTTGCGCTGGTTTTCCATGTCGTGCTCTAGACCTTGGTCGTCCGCAATCTGAAAACGCTTAACGGCTGCTGTTTTACTTGTAGCTTGGTATAGCCAGTATGCTTCCGCTTTCAATGCTTCATCAATAGGCTTATCATTTGATTCATACACCATTTGTTTACAAACATTGATAGATTCCGCAGGGAACTTAGATATACGCTGTGCTAGCGCATCAACATAAGGACCAATCTCGTCTGGTTCCAGTGCCTTGTTGATTGTGCCGTAGGCCTCTGCTTCGTCCGTATCGAAATCACGGGCACTAAGCACTATCTCAAGTGCACGACCA
>NZ_JAHGAH010000551.1:0-805 GCF_030248475.1 Vibrio sp. D173a | reverse complement strand
GCTCCAAGACTTAGGTGCATCTTTTACAAGGTTGTTGTTTGAGATGAATGAGATGGTACCTGTGTATGCCAACGCCCAGTGACCATCTTTGTCTTTTGCCCACTCAGGAATGTCGTCCCATGTTGATGGCTTGTAGGGTTGAGTTACTTCTTTGTTTACCGCAACACGCGCGAAAGCAAAACCAACATCACCGATATCCGCTGTCGCATTGCGTTTCTCAGCTTCAAATTTTGCAATCTCTTGTGCTGAGCTCATATCTGTATCTTGGTGCTTTAACCCGTAGTTGGCTTTTAGGTCAGCCCACGTGCCTTTCCAGTTTGCCCAACTATCAGGCATACCCACACTGTAAACTGCACCCTCTTCTTTCGCGGCTTTTACTAATGCATCTAAATCTGCATCGTTCGCCATTGCTGGCATAGACAGTGTCGCTGTCATTAAAGTCGCACCAATCAGTTTTGATGGCGTTAAAGGTGCACGGCTAAGCAAAGTTTTCATTGTCTCTATCCTTCTGGACTAGGTCAGTAAGTTCACTTTGTATGCTATAGGCCGAGTATTACGATTTATGGGAACTTATTTGACAGTTCGAATGCATTTCTATGGCAGATATATTTCAAAAGCATGACTTTTAAGCGCAAAGGACTGTCACATTGCTGTTAAATAAAAGACCTATACTGGTAACAACACCGAATCATGGACTAGATCAGAAATGAGAATGCCGGGCAATAGCCATTCAGAGACACAACTGGGAAAGATCAAAAACAGTATCCGAGAACAGATTCAATCAGGGATCTATAAAGAGGGGCAA
>NZ_JAHGAH010000550.1:0-904 GCF_030248475.1 Vibrio sp. D173a | reverse complement strand
CTGCTTTGAGTGTGGTCTTAGGACGTGCTGTCTAACGCTCTGAAGTGAGTCGAAAAACAGATCCAAAGCTGAATCAGGAAAAACCAAAATTCTCGATTTTTTCATCTTGATGACGATCATGAAAAATCACCCCTACAAAGCGTTATCTCTGTCTCATATCAAATCATTTTAGTTACAGTTTGTTATTCTGTTACCGAGATAATAGGGTACAGCATCAACGACGATGGGGAACGGATGTGAAGATGATTAAAGTGATGGCTTTGATCGCGAGCATGGCGGCAGCGCCACTGTTTGCTCAGCCATTGAAAGTAGCGGGTAAGCCAGACGACCAAAAGCTGCATTTAACACTAATTAAAGAAGTGGTTGCACGCTCAGACCGCTTCGACAGCATAGAATATGTCTATGCGAAGACAGGTGAACCTGCAGGTTCAAGGGTGATGGCTGACTTGGAATCTGGCAAGTTGGACGTGATCTGGACAGCGACCAGTATCGATATGGAGCAGCGCTTTGACCCGGTATATTTCCCGATTTTTAGGGGCATGCTTGGTATGCGAATTGGGTTGATCCATCAAAACGATCACAAACTGCTTGCCGGAGTTCAGAACCTTTCTGATCTGCAAAAATTTACTATCTGTTCAGGTAAAACTTGGCCGGATACCTTCATCATCGATGCCAATAACGTCAAAACAGCGAAGTCACTTAAGTACCCTAACATCTTCGAAATGATGCTGGCAGGCAATCGTTGTCACTTCTTCGCTCGCGGTGTAATGGAACCTTTCGCTGAAGTGGAGTCGCAGCCGCATCTACCAATGGCGGTCGATACTCACATTATGCTGCGCTACCGAATGCCTTACATGTTCTTTGTGAAGAAAGGGGACAGCGAACTTCAGCAGCACCTTCTTGG
>NZ_JAHGAH010000055.1:0-913 GCF_030248475.1 Vibrio sp. D173a | reverse complement strand
CCATGATACGCGTGATTACGTTGATACCCGTCTGGCCAAGGAAGCGTACGATCAAAGGCGCAGAACGGAATAGCAACCAAGAGCAGAAACAGAACAGCATGATGGTGACACTAATGCCAACGGTATCCAGCGCGCTAGGGTAGCGTGCGCCGTAAACGATGGTTGAGCTAATTGCACCTGGACCTGCCATTAATGGCATCGCCAGTGGCACTACGCCAATCTGTTCACGACTTACATACTCAGTCTTTTCTTGTTTGTTCTGCTTATCTTCACCCAGTTTACCGCTCATCATTGAGAACGCGATGCTCAGAAGTAGCAAGCCGCCAGCAACACGAAAAGAGTCCAGCGAGATGCTGAACATATCCAGCAGTAACTGACCAGCAAAAAGAGAAATGATCAAAATCACTGCAACAGCAACGTTTGCTGTCGTGGCGGTTTTGTTTTTCTCTTCTGGCGTCATATGTCCGGTTAGGGACACGAACACTGGCATGATACCAACAGGGTTCACTGCTGCGACCAAACCTAAGAAAAACTGTAGGAAAATAGCTAACTCTAAAGTCTGCATGTTGCTTACTCGTAAACGTTCACAATAGTGAAAAAGAGAGGGGGTAATTTTAGGCGGTAATGTAAGGCAAAACTGCGCCTTGAAGAAATGAAAAAAACTAACGTATTTGGGCTAGTATTTGTGAGAAAAACTAATTATTGAAGAAAATGTATTCAATCTGGAAACGAATTGTTACGTAGAAAGTTGGTGAGAGAGCATACTGATTTACACAAACGTTAACATTCGCACGTTTTTTGCAAAAATAAAGGTGGTTTGTAGAGAGATAAGACGTATTCGATATACTCTCAGTAGCACAAAAATTAGGGTCTATATGTAATTTTGTTGGCCAAAAATGAAACTTTTTTACAG
>NZ_JAHGAH010000549.1:0-1041 GCF_030248475.1 Vibrio sp. D173a | reverse complement strand
CTCGACCTGCGCCATCAAGATGATTACATCGAGCCTACGATCAACATCGAAGAGCTGCCAGACATGGATCCTTGGTCCGCAGAAGGTATGGCTCTGGCTCAATTTGAACGAGTTACAGATGCTGCACGAGACGCGGCTGAGCTAGAACGCTCTGCCTACAAAGCGCTAGCAGATGTGAAGAAAGAAATTCGAGCATATGTTCTTGAACAAGGCTCTCAAATGGAAACGCCTGAATTGCCCGAAGAACTGCAGCAAGCACTGGAGCTTGCAGAAAGTAACCTGAGCGCTGCACAAGCGAAGAAAGTTGAGTTGTCTGAACAAGCACAAAAAGCTCGTATTGCGTTCAATCAGGTGGTTGCAGAACTACCACTTAATTGACATTAGCCATGACGATGTCCACTTGCTTGGACCCTCCTAACTAAGCAAAAGGCTCACAGAAATGTGAGCCTTTTTTTCAATCTTTACTCGCGGTGATGCAACACTAAGCGCGATTTTGGTGGTTGATGATGTGGTCTTCCCAATCAACAACATCAATCTCATACACCACTTTATTGCGTACACTTTCGCCCGCAGCATGCATTGCTGACTTAGAGCCGGTGATCAATGGGTGCCACTCTGGGAGTGTTTTGTCTTCTGACAGAAGACGGTAGGCACATGTATCTGGTAACCAATGAAACTCATCAATCTTGTCACGAGTGAGTTTAAGACACTCTTCACCTGAGCTGAAACGGTTTGGGTAATCCTTACACGAGCAAGTCTTGCTATTAAGCCAGCTACACTCCACATTGGTGTAGTAGACTTCATCGCTGTCCTCATCCATCAATTTATGCAGGCAGCATTTGCCGCAACCATCACAAAGCGATTCCCACTCTTGCTCGGTCATCTGTTCTAGTGATTTTTCTTGCCAAAATGGATTGGTCATAATAGGACTTCTTACTCTTTTACTGGGGTGCGTGTTATACCGCTAGCCCACAAAAAGTTCAAGGATAAAAAGTGTTCACTGGTTAATCACAGACAAAAGCTGTCACAAGCGATAATTTT
>NZ_JAHGAH010000548.1:0-555 GCF_030248475.1 Vibrio sp. D173a | reverse complement strand
TTATGGCTAGGGATTGTGACGTGCTTCATGAAGCAAACGGTTAGCTCGTTTCTAATGATAATTTAAATAATATTAGGTGGCGCGAACGGTACGCCATCTATATGAGAATGACTATTGTTGATGCGAAAAATACACATAAACTTATAATATTATTAACTTTCTGTTTTCTCTTTATCGATTGGCTCTTGATTAGCTGCGTTACTAGTCATGACTTCTTCGTCAGTTTCTGATTCAGTATCATCACCCACAAACGCGTCGTAATTTTTTACAAGAAATGGTGTGAGCATGACAGATGATGGTAAAAAGTGCTTCATAATACCTCCGGTATTGAACGGTGTTTCTTGTATGTTATTAGTTTAATATGTGGCAAAATTTGCGATACATCATAAGTTGATGCGTGATTTTTATAAAAGGTCAGAACTTTCTACGAGCTCACAGTTGTGTGGAAAGTGTGCAAAGGTATGAGGCATAGCCTCTTAAGAACGATCGAACCCAATTAGGATAGGTAATGAAGTACGACTGGATATTTTTTGATGCGGATGAAACGTTGTTTCA
>NZ_JAHGAH010000547.1:0-1150 GCF_030248475.1 Vibrio sp. D173a | reverse complement strand
TACACGTCAACAGCTTGAGAAATTCCACGTGATTGATCTAGTGCCAGAGTCGAATACCTACCGTTTCCGTTATGAGGCACTGAGAGCGGCAACCAACTACGTGGCACGTGATGAGCATGAGCTTGGTTCGGCTTAGATTATTCATCTAACAGCCCTAAAAGATCAGATACCGCTAAGTTAATGACTTAGCGGTATTTTTTATCCTTTCGTCTGTTGGTAAATTAAACGTGCTTGAGAATAAGGTCATACTTTCTCTCATGAGCACTCACTAATCGCAAATGGCAAGCAATCTTCATGTACGCATTAGAAATCGAACAACTCAGAAAAACCTACGCTGGTGGATTTGAAGCCCTAAAAGGCATCAGTCTGCAGGTGAAAAAGGGCGACTTTTACGCACTACTGGGCCCAAATGGCGCCGGTAAATCAACGACGATTGGCGTTATCTCATCATTGGTGAATAAAACCTCGGGTAAGGTAAAAGTCTTTGGCTTCGACATCGACCAAGATCTTGAATTGGCTAAACAGAACTTGGGCTTAGTGCCTCAAGAATTCAATTTCAACCCATTTGAAACCGTTGAGCAGATCGTACTGCAACAGGCGGGTTACTACGGCGTATCGAAATCGCTCGCTAAAGAAGGCGCTAAAACATACCTTTCTAAGCTCGATTTGTGGGAAAAACGCAGCGAACGTGCAAGAAACCTATCAGGTGGTATGAAGCGTCGTTTGATGATTGCACGTGCTCTGATGCATGAACCACAACTGCTAATTCTTGATGAGCCTCGAAGAGGGTACAGAGGAACCACAGTTAGAAGGCGTAAATAGCCAAACTATGGTTAATGGCTCTCTAGAAATCGAAATTGATAAGAACCTAGGTTTGAATACCATCTTTGCTCAGTTGAGTGAGCAGAATGTGAAAGTCCTCTCGATGCGTAACAAAGCTAACCGTCTAGAAGAACTATTTGTGAGTATCGTGCGAGAGGGGAGTAAATAATATGTACAGCCTTTATTGGACTGCTTTTCGCAGCTTGCTGAACAAAGAGATCAACCGTTTTACTCGTATTTGGGTACAAACGCTGGTGCCGCCTGCGATTACCATGACGCTCTATTTCATTATCTTCGGTAACCTGATTGGTGCGCGAATTGGTGAAAT
>NZ_JAHGAH010000546.1:0-1011 GCF_030248475.1 Vibrio sp. D173a | reverse complement strand
CTGAAGGATCAAGCTCCGGAGACCACACAGCAATCGTCATCTCGCCCGGTACGATAGCGATGATGCCACCACCTACACCAGATTTACCCGGCGTACCAACGCGATACGCAAATTCACCAGCACCATCATACAATCCACAAGTCGCAAGCAATGCGTTCAACTGTTTCGTTTGAGTTGGAGTAATCACCTGCTTCTGAGTCTGTACTGAAGTGCCTTTATTCGCTAGATAGCTAAAGGTCTTCGCCAAGTCGACACAAGTCATTTTAAGCGCACAAGCATGGAAGTAGTTGTTCAATACCGGAATCACTTCATTGTCGAAGTTACCAAATGCTCGCATCAAGTAAGCAATCGCCGCATTACGATCACTGTGCATCATCTCTGAAGCCGCAACGACCTTGTCGTAAACGATATGCGTATCACCAGAAAGCTGACGTACAAACTCCAACAAACGCTGTCTTGGTGCAGATAGACGGCTATGCAATAAATCTGAAACAACGATCGCACCCGCATTGATAAACGGATTGCGCGGAATACCTTGCTCCATCTCTAGCTGAATCATGGAGTTAAATGCTTGGCCTGAAGGCTCTTTGCCTACACGCTGCCAGATCTCTTCAGGCTTATAAAGCACCATGGCTAAGGTCAAGCTTAAGGCTTTAGAGATAGATTGAATAGAAAAGGCTTCTTCTGCGTCTCCCGCTTGGATCACCTCACCTTCATTGGTGTATACGGCAATAGCAAGCTTTTGATTCGAGACTTTGGCCAGAGCCGGAATGTAGTCAGCCACTTTCCCTTGGCCAATCAAAGGGCGAACTTCTTCTAGAATCTCCGCCAAGATAGCTTGTGTCGGTTTCATGCTTGTGTACTTCTGTATTGTTATTCTTGTAGGGCTGGTGTCTCACACCATTGATTTATTCATCAGCTAAGGACAAAAAAGCCAACATTACAACAATGTTGGCTTTTATCAATACTACAAAGTGTAGGGGCAATCGCTCAGTAACTGAGCCGACTCAC
>NZ_JAHGAH010000545.1:0-814 GCF_030248475.1 Vibrio sp. D173a | reverse complement strand
TGATTTCAATGCGGAATAGCGTGAGTAGCAATGATAGCGGTTATATAGTTGATGTCGATGCAGTCGGTGATGTTCGAAGTCACCCTCGTACTAAAGTTCACCCATACAGCCGCCCTCTGACTGGTGCACATTACGCTGAAGAGCTTGATTCATTGTGGTCAGAGCCAGTGGTTTATATCTCTACAAGGTTGCAACCAAGGACCATTGATAAAGCCAGCTAACGGCGGGTCATCATCTTTGCTTTTGAGTGCACGTCTAATGGGCTTCGCTACCATGGACGGTGAAATGAGCGTGCACCTCTAGCTTCTTTTTTATTTCTATTTACAGCTCTACTTTTCTTTACACCTCTTCTTCTCTTTAAAACTCTACTTCTCTTTAAAACCCTATAGTGAGTTACACCTTCACTTCTACTCTCAGTTTTATAGTAACTTTTCTTGAGTGAGCGCTCTTCTTATTGGTATTTGCACTGTCACGGGTACTACCTTCTCCCTTGGTAGGGTTTCATCCTACAAATGCGATTCATCGACTTTTCCAAATACTCATAAACTGTGCCCATCTTAACGAGTCAATCACGTTAACAAGCACGGTGATCTGGAATATTCGCCGCAAAGTAAATGGTCAGAGTTTTGAGGAAAAAGCTCTGATTAATGAACGGCACTTAAAAGAATGAGCAATCTATTTTCAAATCGTAAACCTAAGCACACTTTATTATCTCTGGCGTTATTCACGGCGATCTCAGGCAATAGCTTTGCCAATGAATCAAGCTCTACACAGCCAGAAGCACTTTCAGGCAAACAAGTTTTTGCCCACTACG
>NZ_JAHGAH010000544.1:0-741 GCF_030248475.1 Vibrio sp. D173a | reverse complement strand
ATTCATGTCGTCGATACTAATCAATCACTGAGAAGAAAAATACACTCGCAAATAGATTGTGAGGTTGATTCCACTGTCGGCTTGCTGAAGTAATCGTTTTCCTTGTCATGCTCACTTATTCCTTTAGATTTTATTACTGCTATCTATCTTTCTATCAGTAATAAATATTGCATAAAGACAGTGGATAGAATGAATGAACTTTTGGTTAGTTGTAAATAATCTGTATGTAAGGGAGGGTAAGAAAATAAAGGAGATGTAAGAGGAGCAAGTTACTATGTTGTCAGTTTTATAAATTTGTTTTTAAGGATATAGATAAAGGCGCAACAGACTGCATTTAAGGTCAAAACCGTAAAAACAGGTGTACAGAGATGAATACATTGTTTTGCGTACTGTAAAATCGCAAGTTCAGTTACAGTATTGATGATGTATTTTCAGTCTATATACTGCCCGCGCATTTATAAATACTGGTGATGGAAATGTCTAAAGCAAAAGTGCTCATAATTGAAGACGACCAAGAGATCGCGCGTTTAACCACTCTGTATCTTGAAGCCGAAGGCTATCAGGTTGAGGTTGTTGATCAAGGCAATTTGGCAGTGCAAGCGATTCGAGAAGTAGAGCCGGATTTAGTGCTTTTAGATTTAATGCTTCCAGGCCTCAGTGGTGCACAAATTTGCAGACAGGCTCGTGAGTTTTACAAAGGCATCATCTTGGTATTGACCTCCTCAGCCGACGAAATGAGCG
>NZ_JAHGAH010000543.1:0-688 GCF_030248475.1 Vibrio sp. D173a | reverse complement strand
ATCGCCTCTACTCACGGTTCTCCGTGGCGTTATGACACACATGTTCCTGTGATCTTTGCGGGCTATGACGTTCAAGGCAAAAAGGTAACGCGCGGTATTACTCCGTATGATATCGCCCCTACTTTATCCAACAAGCTCGGTATCACACAGCCTAGTGGTTCGGTGGGTGAAGTGCTTGAAGAGGTTGCCAATTAAACGCACCTCCCTATAACTCTAAAAATAAGCCGTTTACTGATGCTTAAACAAGCAGACAGATAAACGGCTCTTTTGTTTTCTAGATTCGAATCAGGCAGCTTAGTGCTTTCCTGAGTAACGGAACGCCTCTTCGGTCAGTTTATTCAGCTGGTCATCATTCATTTTGTTATGTACAACCGTAATACGTCCCAAATACACCAAAGGTACTTCGGATTCTCTTTGCTCTAGGTGAAACTTAATCGCTTCAGCTGTCGCAACGCCTAGGTCATCACTCATTCGCATTGGTGTCGCATCTAACTCGTCCGAGCGAATCTTTTCAATCTCTTTTGAAGTTCCACCCCAACCTGTCACGTAGACGTCTGATAGTTTATCGGCATCATTCAGTGCATCAATCGCGCCCATAGTCATGGCGGTATTGGCGTTGTGTACCATCGTCACTTCAGGGAAGTTACCAAGTATCAAACGAATCCCGTCTGCTCCGCCAATTTTCTGA
>NZ_JAHGAH010000542.1:0-810 GCF_030248475.1 Vibrio sp. D173a | reverse complement strand
CGATTAACACGGAAGCGCTCGGCAAGGTTCGACTCGGTCGGCAGGTAATCACCGGGCACGAACTGCTCTTTCACTTCTTTTTCAAGCTCTGAAGCGATATCCAAATAAACAGGCACTCGCTGCATTTCCTTTTCGATAATTCAATAAGTTATCTAGACAAGTAGAGTTAAATAGGCATGTAACATGCCTAGATAAACTTCTTGCGGATAACTTGAGAGATGAAATCAATCACGCTTACTGTCACGATAACAATCGCCATAATTGCGGCTGTCTGTTGTAGCTGGAAGCCAGAGATTGATTGCCAAAGCAAGACACCGATACCACCAGCGCCGACCATACCAAGCACGGTTGCGGAGCGGATGTTCGACTCTAAGCGGTAGAGTGAGTAAGAGATCCACAGCGGCATCACTTGAGGAATTACGCCATACAGAATGACTTCGATTGGGTTGGCACCCGTTGCCTTCACGCCTTCAACTGGGCCCGGTTCAATCGCTTCAATCGCTTCTGCAAACAGCTTGGCAAGGACACCTGTGGTATGAATGAATAGCGCCATAACACCAGCGAATGGCCCTAATCCAACCACCACCACAAGCAGCATCGCAAACACCATCTCATTGATAGCGCGCAAGCAGTCCATCAAACGACGAATTGGAAACGTCACCCAGCTTGGCATTAGGTTTTCAGCACTGAGGATGCCAAAAGGAATCGCCAACAAAATAGACAACACCGTGCCCCAAATACCGACTTGAATGGTCACCAACATTTCGCTGAAGTAGATGTTGCTCTCGCCGAAGTCAGCGGGGAAAAAGT
>NZ_JAHGAH010000541.1:0-1108 GCF_030248475.1 Vibrio sp. D173a | reverse complement strand
AACCAAGGTAAAGGTTGTAGCCGCTGTTTTCGTCGCTGAAGTCGGTGTTATCGCTTTCTGCTTGGTACTCAGAATAAAGGTAGCTTGCACCCACGTAAGGGTTAGCAGATACCTGAGTTACGAAGAAGATAGCAGCGATAGGAAGAATAAATTTGTTCAGTTTCATTGTTTAAGAACTCTTAATGTATAGGTTGACTAACGTTCCCTAATCCTTCAGCAGATGATGTATCAAACATCGACTTATATATCCTTATTGCAAGTGACATCAGGGAAGGTTGCGCTTTCTCTATTCATGCGTCTCGTCCCTCACTTGCGGTGTGGGGCCATAATGTATTGTTCTCACTGGTGTGGCATAACCGAAAGCTAATCTGTTCATAAATCTTCATAAGCTCGTCATCAACAAAATATAAAACCAATAAAAACAGTGTTTTGTGCATTTTTTCTAAAAGAATTTCCTAGAAGGAAGTGTGACTCTTTTCGTTTTAATGCTTGGTAAAACGTCGTCGATAGTGTTGAAGTCTACGAAAATGTGATCTTGATCTCCTTGATAACTGAATGTGTGGAAAATCGAGCTAAAGGTTTTAGAAATTGTCAGCAAAATCATTGAATTGAGACTATGTTTACTCAATAAGGTGAATAAAAAAGAGAGAGTTTGTGTGAATGCCTGACAAAAATATCAGTTTTATCGTA
The DNA here is from genome assembly GCF_030248475.1 of Vibrio sp. D173a. Lineage (NCBI taxonomy): Bacteria > Pseudomonadati > Pseudomonadota > Gammaproteobacteria > Vibrionales > Vibrionaceae > Vibrio > Vibrio sp. D173a. The sequence goes on along the minus strand of NZ_JAHGAH010000541.1, from coordinate 418 downwards.
GATGAATGGCGTTTTGTGCCAAACGAAGGGCAGATCCAGTTTGCCGATTCGTTGATCACGATTGATAACCGACTGGCAAAGTTACTTGAGTTTTTGTGCATGAACCCAGGATTAACCCACAGCCGAGATGAACTGATCGAAGAGGTGTGGAATGGGAGTGTATTAACCGATCAAGTGGTGACCCAAGCGGTATTTGAGCTTAGAAAAGTGCTCAAGAAACATAGTGAAAGTAAGGCAAGTTACATAATTACGGTGCCAGAGCGTGGTTACCGGTTTGATGGTGAAGTAAAAGTCGAAAAAATCTCGGTGCCAAAACCTGAAGCGAGTGAGGAAATGAGCAGTGAACCGGAGTTTTCCATCGCTGGACGCCGAATCAGTGAAAAGATGGCACTGACACCGCCAAAGCCAAACAGGCTCG
>NZ_JAHGAH010000540.1:0-595 GCF_030248475.1 Vibrio sp. D173a | reverse complement strand
CTATGTCACCAACATCAATCGTTACTTTGTGATCTACAAACAACTAGAGGCAATTGGCGCAATACGTGGTATTGGTCCTACCGCCGCCAACAAACCTAAGTAGACAATGGTGACGTCAAGAAAGGAAGCTAAGGACAAGTTCACAGCTCTGACAGCTTGCCGTAAACAACAAAAAGCCGCTTGAAGCTATGCTCAAGCGGCTTTTCAAATTTGGCAGATTATCAAAAAGATTCTGACGTGATACACATCACAAAAACAAGGTGTACATTAATTCGCCAAGCACCTTTTGAGGGCTGAACGATTTCCCTAAAAACCGTTGTAATTTTTAGCGAACCCTTGGTTTCAATTTATCCTTTTTATTATTGATAACAAGCATTTTTCTCCAAAAACATGGCAATATTTGCGTGAGATCACATTTGATTTCAATCCTAAAAAACGCCCACCAAAAGACGATCTAGATCACATTCTTTCTCACCTAAAAACGTAATCTGGAGTTAACCCATGAGGGATACAACAGAGGAAAACTTCTCTGAAAATGAATATCACTGGTAAGAACATCGACATCACCTCTGCAATCCGTGAGCACATAGAAAGT
>NZ_JAHGAH010000054.1:0-1154 GCF_030248475.1 Vibrio sp. D173a | reverse complement strand
AAATGAAACTTTTTTACAGATTGTTGTTGTTTCTTTTGGTTTTTAGTTCGTTTGCTTCTTTTTTGGTCAATAAAAAATGAAGTTTAATTTATTTGTTTATCAGTGGGTTATGTCGTTTTGTTGTAGTAAACCACTACTTTGGGGGTATTTCGGTTGTGAGAACTGATCCAAGTCAATTTTTTTCACACTCTGAAATATTATACTCAGCCCTGAAAGCAATTTACTAAGATGGTTGTTAGTTAAGTCGCTGATAAACAGTAAAAACGAAAGACAATAGCCTTACTAAAAAGTTTTTAATATTTATTATTTTAGGAGATCCACTATGCCTGTAACTAACTTAGCTGAACTAGATGCTCTAGTAGCACGCGTTAAAGCAGCACAAGAAGAGTTCGCAACATTTTCTCAAGAGAAAGTAGACGCAATCTTCCGCGCAGCTTCACTTGCAGCTAACCATGCTCGTATTCCACTAGCACAACAAGCAGTTGCTGAATCTGGAATGGGTATTGTTGAAGATAAGGTAATCAAAAACCACTTCGCTTCAGAATTTATCTACAACAAATACAAAGACGAAAAAACATGTGGCATCTTGGAAGAAGATGACAACCTAGGCACGATGACTATCGCTGAGCCTGTAGGTATCATCTGTGGTATCGTTCCAACGACTAACCCAACTTCTACAGCAATCTTCAAATCTCTAATTTCTCTAAAAACTCGTAACGGCATCATCTTCTCGCCACACCCACGTGCGAAGAACTCAACTAACGATGCAGCGAAACTAGTTCTAGACGCAGCGGTTGCAGCTGGTGCTCCAAAAGACATCATCGGTTGGATCGACCAACCATCTGTAGAGCTTTCTAACGCTCTTATGAAGCACGACGGTATCGCTCTTATCCTTGCAACTGGTGGTCCAGGCATGGTTAAAGCAGCTTACTCTTCTGGTAAGCCAGCAATCGGTGTAGGTGCAGGTAACGTTCCTGTCGTTATCGATGAAACAGCTGACATCAAACGTGCTGTTGCTTCTATCCTAATGTCTAAAACTTTCGATAACGGCGTAGTATGTGCTTCTGAGCAAGCTGCAATCGTAGTTGCTGAAGTATACGACGAAGTGAAAGAGCGTTTCGCTTCTCACAAAGCTCACGTTCTATCTAAAGCTG
>NZ_JAHGAH010000539.1:0-692 GCF_030248475.1 Vibrio sp. D173a | reverse complement strand
GCCGCGGTAACATCACCGTTGGCTGCGATGAGATCGTAGTTTCCCGACGTACTGCGGCAAACTACCTCATCAAAAGGTGTGTCTTCAACCAATAAATCGTAAGCAGTTGCTTCAACCTGATACTTGTCGACACCGCTTGCCATAGTGGCATTACCCTGTGGATCGAGATCGACAACCAAAACTTTGCGCTTAGTGGCGGCCATAGAGGCTGCCAAATTAATGCAAGTTGTTGTTTTTCCTACACCACCTTTCTGGTTGGCAATTGCTACAATTCTACCCACTATGGCCTCGCTGATTATCCCTGACGCGATAACGTTACTAGATGACGCTCTCCATCAAGCTCTGGAACTTGCAAAGCTTTGATGTCAGTTACTGAACACCAGTCCGGTAACTGGTCCATTTCGTCTCTAGGATGTTGTCCTTTAAGAGCCAAAAATACACCGGATTGCTCTTTAGGTAAATGATGACACCACTCAACCATGTCTGTCATTGATGCAAATGCACGACTGAGCACAGCGTCAAACTTTTCTTCTGGCTGGAACTCTTCAACGCGACTTTGAACAGGTGTCACGTTGTCGATACCCAACTCATGTGCGACTTGCTTGATAAAACGAATACGCTTTCCAAGGCTATCCAACAAGAAAAACTCACAATCAGGATTCATAATTGAGAGCGGGATACCAGGAAGGCCT
>NZ_JAHGAH010000538.1:0-922 GCF_030248475.1 Vibrio sp. D173a | reverse complement strand
AAATTTACTGTATATTCCTTCGAATCCGGCTTGCCTTTCTTATAAGCAGGGCGTGGGTCTTGGGCAAGCACCTCTTTTATTACCGCAATAATGTGCCGACCTTCCGGGTGTTGACTTAGCTTTTGCTGTGCCTGCTGCGAGAAATTCACCTCAAGTTTTGCAGGCTCTTCTGCCGCAAAGCCACCAGCGGCATCGGGTATTGAATCCGAGTAGGGGATGTAAGGTTTGATATCGACAATCGGTGTACCATCAACCAGATCAACACTACCTAGTTCAAGGTAGGTTTGACCTTTCTCTTGAATCACGCCTTTGAGTTCGACAGCGGACATGCCAATGCCGTTAGGTCTAAAAGTCGCTCTAGAAGCAAACACACCAATACGATCATTACCGCCCAGACGAGGAGGGCGTCCCGTTGGCTTCCAACCGGCTTGTAAGTTTTGATCAAAAAGAAACAACAACCAGACATGGCTGAACTGTTCGATGCCGCGCACCGACTCCAAGCAGTTTGCCGTTCCAGAGAGTTTGACCCGTGAACGAGAGGAAGGCACTAACCTTGGCTGTCTAGGTACGGCAAACTTCTCTTTATAGGGTGATTCAATAAAGCCAATTGGCTCGATGGTGTACATGGCGTGGCATTCTCAACTTTCGATTTGTCGTAAAAATATCATAAAACAGCTTGTGTTTCTTTTGATAATGATTATCATTTGCAATGTTATAACGTATCAACTTGTATTTTTTGAGAGTATTAAAATGAAACCGAACATCCACCCTGAATACCGCACAGTAGTTTTCCATGACACGAGTGTTGATGAGAATTTCTTAATTGGTTCTACCCTGCAAACTGACCGCACCATCGAGTGGGAAGATGGCAATACTTATCCATACTTTACGATTGAAGTTTCGTCGAAGTCCCATCCTTTCT
>NZ_JAHGAH010000537.1:0-757 GCF_030248475.1 Vibrio sp. D173a | reverse complement strand
TGAACCACCTCAAAGAGCTTAGTGAAGCAGGCATGACCCACCTACACTTAATGCCAGTGTTTGACATCGCGACCATCAACGAAGATCCAGACCAAGTCGCGGATATCGATGAGCCGTTCAGCAAGCTTTGTTCTTTGAATGAATCAATTAAGAACGACAGCCGCTACAGTGATTACTGTTCAAGTGGTGGCACCATCGCCGAAGCCTTTGAAGAGCTCAAAGCGACAGACAGCAAAGACAACGCCGTCGTCGAAGGGCTAAATGAATACGTGCGTTCAGTCGATTCGTATAACTGGGGTTATGACCCATTCCATTACACGGTGCCAGAAGGCTCTTACGCAACTGATGCAGAAGGCACAACCCGTATTCTTGAATTCCGTGAAAAAGATGTTGGCATGAACGTGGTAGTAGACGTGGTGTACAACCACACTAACGCTTCGGGCATGAATGACAAATCGGTACTCGATAAAGTCGTACCGCTATATTACCAGCGTCTGGTTCCAGATTCAGGTATGGTCGAGACTTCGACTTGTTGTGAAAACACGGCGCCAGAGCATGCGATGTTCGCTAAGCTGATTGATGACTCGATTCAAACTTGGGTTGAAGCATACAAGATTGATGCATTCCGTTGGGACTTGATGGGCCACCACCCTCTATCTCAAATGCAACAGACGCTCGCTGCAGCTCGTGAAGTCAATCCAGAAGTTTACTTCTACGGTGAAGGTTGGAACTTTGGTGAAGTTGAAAACAACCGTCG
>NZ_JAHGAH010000536.1:0-689 GCF_030248475.1 Vibrio sp. D173a | reverse complement strand
ATCCCTCTTAAACAGATTGATTAAACCGTACTTTCCTTGATCTTCTCCAATATTTTTTCTTGCTTCAGGTGGATACTTTCGATCAAACTTTCACTCAGCTTTATGATATTGCTAGTTAATTTCTTATCACCGTGATTTGCGCGGCGATGGATCGGAATTGTAAATGGCTCAAACCTGTTTTTACCTACAATATCTTCAACATACAAAACATAACCACTTTCGAAAGGGTCATCACCGCTGTGAGCAGCATAGTTATGGCGGATTCTTCTGATTTCATGATGAATAAATTTATACTCATTCTGGATCTGTTTCACATTTAAACGTACTCCATGCCTCCCTTTTGTGTCGGCAAAACATTTCCAGTACGTCGTAACGATTGATACCAAAAGGCTATTTAAAATTGCGTGCTGCTCGGAAGTTATTTCCTTTTGTTCTAATATACCAAGAGCAATGTTACCCCAAGCTACGACATTCTTTAGATCTGCAAGAATTAAAGTGTAGCCGATATAACTTTGAGAAAGTCTGTCATCTAAAACCTGCGTTGGAAGAAGCTTTCTACGGTAAGTAACTTTATTGATGAGCTTGTGTTGTTGTTTGTCAAAAAAAGCTCTAATTTCAAAGCCACCTATCTTTTCATAAAACAAAGGATATCTCCGAATATATGTACGGTTTAACGCTTTTTATACGGC
>NZ_JAHGAH010000535.1:0-801 GCF_030248475.1 Vibrio sp. D173a | reverse complement strand
ACAGCATGAATGATCATGGCCGAACTGTCGTCATCGAGTTTGATGAGCCAGAAGGCTATAACATTCCTATCGGAGCGACTGGTTCTGGCTGGGTATCCGCGACCAAGCCTCACCCCATGCTCGGCTTCATGGACATTATTGGCGGTGCGACCGTTCGCCTCAAAGCCTACAAAGCTTATCTTTCGGCACTGTAATTATCCCGCTATTGGAATAGTGATGTTGCAACACAAAAAAGAGGCTCACATGAGCCTCTTTTCAATTCAAGCACATTTAATCTTGATTCAGGATTGGGGTTAGCAAGTCACATAGCCACGCTATCTTGGATGAATAACGACGCGATGACTTCATGATCAAAGCCACCTCAAGGCTCAAATCCGGCTGGGTATCATCCATCACTTTCGAATATTGCAAGGTATAGAATTCATCCATTAACTGCGACATGAGCTGATAATTATCGACAAATACTTGAGGCTCTATCGTAGGATCAAGCTGATGAAAGTGATGTATTTGGTCGTTAACACCAGGAACGACAAATTTTACGTATTGTTTAGACTCAACGTTGCCAATAAATGCTCCAGAACCACGGTGAAGACGTTTTTGGTAAAAGCTCTGAGGCTTATCACTTAGTACGTGTACGCCTAGATCGACCTCTCCTTGCAAGATCAAACTCTCACTGGTGTCTCCCCATGTACTAATATCAATGACGGCATTCGTCTGATTTCTAATGGCTTGAATTATCGCTTTTCCTCTAGTCACTAAATAAGGCTCTGCAATATGCAGCGAGACCGTTTCTAGTTGTCT
>NZ_JAHGAH010000534.1:0-735 GCF_030248475.1 Vibrio sp. D173a | reverse complement strand
GAAAAGCCTAAAGTAAGGCTGCGCATCACAGCCGGTGCTTGCAGCCCAGTGCCATCCGCCATTGTTGGCACTGTAATCACCATCAATCAGGTGCTCCATAAAGAAGCGCTCGCCCCATCGCCAATCAACCAACAAGTGCTTAGTCAAGAAGCTGGCGACGACCATTCGTAGACGGTTGTGCATCCACCCTGTTTCGAGTAGTTGGCGCATTGCTGCATCAACCAGTGGGTAACCGGTTTTCCCTTCACACCGGCGTTGGAAATCTTCTTGATCGTTGTGCCAGGTGAGTCCGTTGTATTTTTCTTGGAAGTTCTCACCTTTCACTAATCTCGGATGGTGGAAGATCAGATGTTTATAGAAATCACGCCAGATCAGCTCGTTGAGCCAAGAGAACTCAGCGCACTGGGTATCGACCAGAAGTTCTGGGTGTTCTTGAATCAATTGAATCGCCAACCAACGAGGGCTAATTGCGCCAATGGCAAGATAAGGAGATAAGCCAGAGGTTCCCTTTATGGATGGGATGTCTCTATTGTCCGCGTATTGGTAGAGCTTTTCACTTGACCTAATACATCGTCGGCTAATGGCCAGCGTGAAGAGTCTTCTCTCGGAAAATCAAAATCATACTCTCTTGAAAAGGTTTGTAGTTCTGGTTGCGGACTTTCTGAAGCAACCTTCGGATAGGGTGCGCAATCAATGCCAGAAGCTTGAACATACTTGAGCCACGCTTTTTTGAAT
>NZ_JAHGAH010000533.1:0-2273 GCF_030248475.1 Vibrio sp. D173a | reverse complement strand
GCTAAGCAAAACGGAGAGAACATAGTATGAGACACATTATTTCGCTGTTAATGGAAAACCAACCGGGTGCCTTGTCTCGAGTGGTTGGCTTGTTTTCTCAACGTGGTTACAACATTGAATCGCTCAACGTATCTCCGACAGATGATCCAACGCTTTCACGCCTAAACGTGACAACCAATTCGAATGAGATGCAACTGGAGCAGATTCAAAAGCAGCTGCACAAGCTGATCGATGTACTTAAGGTTCAAGAAGTTTCAGAGTTGGATCATATTGAGCGCGAACTGCTGATGGTTAAGGTGCGTGCTAGCGGTTTTGCTCGTGCAGAAGTGAAACGCACAGCGGATATCTTCCGTGGCCAGATCGTGGATGTCACCGCTTCTCAGTATACGGTGCAGATGGCTGGCACCAGCGAGAAACTGGATGCATTTATTCAGGCGCTCTCTGAAGTGACTGAGGTGCTTGAAGTGGCGCGCAGTGGCGTAGTCGGGATTGCTCGAGGTGAGCGCTCTCTGAAAGCTTAAGCAAATTGTATGATAAAAAGCCGCATTAAGTGCGGCTTTTTTATTTTGTTAATTGATAACAATGATATAATTCTCGCCATATTTACCCTATTTTGAGCAACTAATGAGAAATAAAAAAACAATCGCTACGCTTCTCGTTATTTGCGTCACCTTTTGCGCAGCTATTGGATTGTATTACCAGCAGCGCTATCAAGATGTCAAAAAGCAGAGCTATCAACGCACTGCGAAACAAGCACTTCATCAACTTGTCTATGCTGAGCGAGACTACAACGTATTGAAAGATCAGTTGGTCTCTATGATGCAACTGCTTAGCCACAGTCAAAGCCTAGTCGACTTCGCAACATCACCTTCTCCAGAAAATCAGAATCTCTTGGAAGAAGTGTGGCAGTCGGTGTTGGTTAACCAAAAATGGTACACCCAGATCCATCTACTTGATATCGACGGTCATGAGAGGGTCAGAGTCAACTATGCCTCACGAACTGGTGCTGTCACTCTGCCTAAAGACCTACAAGATAAATCGGATTACAGCTACTTCCATTACGCTCAAACTCTGGAGGAGGAGGAGATTGGTGGTTGGGGAATTGAGTTGGAAACCGAATACGGTGAGATCTCTTACCCATACACACCCGTGCTGCGCGTGATCACGCCTGTTCAGACGCCAGAGCGCCGCGTCGGTTATCTGGTGGTAAACCTCGATGTTTGGGGATTAGCTTCGCGTTTAAACTTCTCTCCTGATTTCGACTTCCGTGCGGAGGTGGTGAATCAATACGGCTACTACATTGCTAGCCAAAACAAGAGCAAGTTGTTTGGCGACTCAATTCCAGAGCGTAAAGGATTCAACCTAGCTCAAATCGCACCAAAGACCTGGCAAGCGCTTTCGTCTGAGCGCATGGGTTATGTGTTTGAAGATGGCAATCTGTTCGCCTTCAATACGGTCGACCTTGCTCAGCATCAGAGAATGCATCTGATTATCCAGTTGAACTCTGCACAACTACTGGAGCGAGCAGAGCGTGACCTTAACGACCTAGCTCAAGAGCAGCTAATCGTGTTCTTCACCGTGATGGTGTTTGCTTTCCCGTTAGCGTATCTGGTTACCCATTACCGTCGTCGCAACCTAGAGAGTAAATTAGCTCGTGCTGCATTGAATGGCATGTCAGCGGTGATGATCTCAGACAAGCAGCATCGCACCATCATGACCAACAACGAGTTTGAGAACATGACCGGCTACAGTAAATCGCAGGTCGATGGGAAAAATGCGCTGCAGCTGCTGCTTGAAAACAGTGAGCAGGCTCATACCGCTGAAACCATATGGGCTCACCTTGAGGAGCACGACTTATGGGAAGGGGAGGTTAGCTGTAAGAGTAAGCTTCGTATTCCTTTTACCGCGATTATGCGAGTTCAGGCGGTGAAGAGTAGCTCTGGTAAGGTGAGTTACTTTATTACTTCGCTGGTCGACATTACGGTGCGCAAAGAGCTTGAAGTGAGGCTTCGAATCCTAAGTGAGAGAGATTCTCTCAGCAAACTTTGGAACCGTCGCAAGTTTGAGGAGCAGCTAGCGTACTACTCTCGAATGGTTGAGCGCTACCCAGGCGATTCTCAAATCTGCTTAGCCCTAATTGATATCGACAATTTTAAGCGCATCAATGACGAGTTAGGCCACGATGAGGGGGATCGCGTGATCGCTCGAGTTGCGGCGATACTCCAAGAGAGCCTGAGAACCACAGACTTTGTTGCCCGTGTCGGCGGTGAAGA
>NZ_JAHGAH010000532.1:0-773 GCF_030248475.1 Vibrio sp. D173a | reverse complement strand
GGGAATCTCTTGTAAACATAATACTATCCTAATGAAAACAAAGCCGAAAGTAGAATAGGCAAGTATGAAAGATCAGAAGATTTCTCCGATATCCGTGTTGGATCAAAGCCCGATGTTTGTGTGCAGCGTGATGAACCGAACCTTCCGTAATCGTGCCCAAGCAGAGCTATCGCGTCAGGACTTAATGACGTTAGAAATGGCGAGTGCCTTAGCTGCGTTGGAAGAGTTTCAGCCAATGAGCCAGCAAGAGTTAGCGGATGCGGTTCTAACGGAGCGAAGCGTCGCAAAACGCATGGTGGATAACTTAGAGAAGCGCGGCTTTGTTCAAGTATCTAAGTGCGAGACCAATCAAAGACTGAAGATTCTGACGTTCACCAAAGAAGGGGTAGAAGCGGTACGCAAAGTGCACCGCATCATGACTAACCTCAAGCAAGATTTTTTCTCTTGTCTGACGGAAGAGGAATCCGACGAATTCTTCCGTTTGGTCCGTAAAATGACATTAGCCAATCACCCTTAATTCTTTATTTTTAGATGATGGCGAGCCACTTAGCTTTCTGTGAGGAAGCGGTTCGCCACTTCAGCTTCTTGCTTCTTGCTTCTTCATTAATTGATGCGCAGTCAGCATGTGCTGTTCCATGATGTGCTTGGCTTTCGACGCATCGCCTTTACGTAATGCTTCCACCAATGAACGTTGGCTTTGCACGCCCGTGTGCCACAGCTTGTGGTTACCCTGTCTCTTGATCACAAGTCTAGTGATCAAGAGACATTGCGAG
>NZ_JAHGAH010000531.1:0-1059 GCF_030248475.1 Vibrio sp. D173a | reverse complement strand
CCGATACGAAACAGCAACTCTTCTTGAACGGCCGCTTGGCGAAGCACTTGAGAAAAACGCACGATCATTAAGTCTCCGACGTTGTGTCCTTTAAGGTCATTAACGCGTTTAAGACCATCGAGATCTAGGTAGAGCACATCAAATTCGTCAAGTGTAATGATGTCGAAGTTTTTACGATTAAACAGACCTGTTAGTTCGTCAATATGGCTCTGGGCTTTGATGGAGGAGGTGAGTTGAGTAATACCAATTGCAATAAGCAGAAAGGCAATCTGTAGCAATCCGTCTTCTAGAAAGGTATCGATGAGTTCATGACGGTCTGCCCACTGATCCAGCCTCTCAAGCTCTGTAGCGACGTCATAACATAAATTGAAGATAAGAAGCAGAGCACCGAAGTGTAAAACCTTATGAGGGAGAATAGTTTTACGTGCAACAGCGTAGACATAGATAACAATGATCAGCGTGTTTGTTTCAAAGAATAGGTCGTAATTTGAATCAATATCTGTCACCGAGCTAAGGCCAAGCATCACAAAAGAGCCGAGTAGCATTAGAGTGACAATCAATAATATAGGGTTCGCTGTCATATTAAATCGCACTTCGTATTGTTTATTTAATCCTATATAAAGTTTAGATAAAAAGAAAGCGGCTAACGCCGCTTTCATTGCCAATTAAAAATAAACTAGTTGTTTACTTTTAATTTTTGGAAGTACTCGTCATAAACAACGCTTGCTTCGCCAACTTCATCTTGCCATACACCGTTGTCCATTACAGATTGTGGTGGGAAAACATTTTGGTCTTCAGCGAATTCTTTTGGTAGCAGTGGGTAAGCGGTTTTCACTGGTGTTGGATAACCAATCTCAAGCGCAATTTTTGCTGCGTTTTCTGGACGAAGTAGGAAGTCGATCATCTTGTGTGCCGCATCTACGTTCTTAGCACCAGATGGAATTGCTAGGCTATCCATCCAGACGATAGCGCCTTTCTCTGGCCAAATGATGTCAATGGTCGCACCTTCTTGGCGAGCCATGTACGCAGAACCGTTCCATAGCATACCTAGAGAAACTT
>NZ_JAHGAH010000530.1:0-965 GCF_030248475.1 Vibrio sp. D173a | reverse complement strand
CAATCTTATGTGCAAGATGAGCGGCATTAACCGCCTCATCTTGACCGTGAATACGTCCTAGTCGTTCTAATTTCTCTTGCTCAAAGCTCTGTACTCCAACCGAGATACGTGTGACCCCTGCCTCTCGGTAACCTGCAAAGCGTTCAGCTTCAATGGTGCCCGGGTTCGCTTCCATGGTGATCTCGATATCAGCCTTAAACGGGATACGCTGTTCAATCCCCTTAAGCATTCTCTCGATACCTTGAGGTGAGAACAGGCTTGGTGTGCCACCACCGATAAAAATCGAGTGCAGAGGACGAGGAGCCGCATTAAGTTGATACTTCTCAATATCGGTATCCAAGTCTTCCAGTAGGGCGTCGATATACTCTTGCTCTGGCACATCCGCTTTGAGAGCGTGAGAGTTAAAATCACAGTATGGGCATTTTTGTACACACCAAGGAATGTGCACATAAAGACTCAGAGCTGGTGGAGTCAGAGTTGCTTGGCTCATTACTTTGCTTGCTCTTGCAGCGTCTTAAATAGTGTTGCTAGAGCCTTACCTCGGTGAGACAGCTGCTTCTTGCGTGTTGGCTCTAGCTCCGCGGAAGCGCAGTTATCCTCTGGCACAAAGAATACTGGGTCGTAGCCAAAGCCATTATCACCGTGAGCTTCAGTTAAGATGCGACCTTCCCACTTGCCATGACAAACAATCGGAGTTGGATCGTTCTCATGACGCATCAATACCAGTACGCAATGGAAACGGGCGGTACGTTCAGCCTCAGGCACACCCTCCATCGCTTTAAGTAGCTTTTCAAGGTTCTCTTGATCAGAGGCCTTTTCACCCGCGTAACGTGCTGAGTAGATGCCCGGTGCGCCTTTGAGGAAATCGACCTCAAGACCTGAATCATCGGCAATCGCAGCTAAGCCTGTCTCTTTGGCGGCGTGACGAGCCTTGATGATCGCATTCTCGATGAAGGTAGTACCCG